>CAWUOA010000476.1:0-2805 GCA_963923225.1 uncultured Planctomycetaceae bacterium | reverse complement strand
TCACCGTCGAGCGGCGGTCGCCGCGGAGGATCTCCACGGGCACGTCGCTGCCGACCTCGGCGTTGAGGATCCGGAAAGTGAGATCGGTCGGGTCGAGCGGCCGCTCGCCGTCGAACGCGAGCACGAGATCGCCCGGCTGGATGCCCGCCTGATCGGCGGGCGCCCCCGCCACCACCGTCCGCACGAGCAGCGCCCCGGCCACCGGACTGTAGCCCTGCGGCGGCGCGACCGTCACGAAGCCGACGTAGCCCGAATCGACCGTCTCCCGCGCGGCGAGCGCCTCGACGACCCGCCTGGCCTGGTTCGACGGGATGGCGAATCCGATCCCCTTGGCCGTGGCCGACATCACCCCGATCGTGATCCCCATCACGTCGCCGTGGACGTCCACCAGCGGCCCCCCCGAGTTGCCCGGGTTGATGGCGGCGTCGGTCTGGAGGAAATCGTGGAGCGTGTCGCCGTAGAAGGCGCGGCGCCCGATCGCGCTGACGATGCCGTAGGTGAGCGTCCGGTCGAGACCGTACGGGTTGCCGATGGCCCACACCATCTCCCCCACCTCGAGGGTGTCGCTGTCGCCCCAGGTCGCGGCGGGGAGCCCGTCGGCGTCGATGCGGAGGAGGCAGAGGTCGGTCTTGGGGTCGCGGCCCACCACCTCGGCGAGGAACCGGCGCCCGTCGGCGAGGGTGACGGCGATCTCCTCGGCGTCGTCGACGACGTGGTCGTTGGTGACCACCAGTCCGTCGGGGGCGACGATCACGCCGCTGCCGACGTCGGTGTCGGTCAGCGCCCGGCCGTCGCCGCCACGGAGGAGCGTCGTCTCGTCGGCCGGCTGCTCCGCCTTGCGCGAGGCGGTGACGTTGACCACCGTGGGGCCGATGATTCGCGCCAGCGACGTGAACATCTTCCCCACCGTGGCCAGCTCGCTGGCCTTCGCCGCGTCGCGGATCGCCGCCAATTCCCCGCGGACTCGCGCGTAGTGCACCCGCTCCACGAGGGCCGGCGCCGCGATCATCGCCACGAGCGACAGGAGCCCCGCCAGGAACGCGACGGTGCGCCAGGTGACCGGCGGCCGGCCGCGCGCGGCGGACGGCGGGGCGCCCGATGCGGGAGGTGTTGAATCCATGGGGGAAGTCGCTCGTCAGGTGGGCAGGGGAAGCCCGCGGAGGGAGAGCCGGACCAGATCGAGGGCCGCCTTCGCCGCGCGTGGCAGTCGGATGTCGCTGGCCCCGCCGAGCCGGTGGTGGATCGTGCAGGTCCCCGCGGGACCGGCCAGCGCCAACGCCACCGTCGCCGGCTCCCCGACGGTGCCGGAGGGCGTGACGGCCCCGACGGCGAGGCCGAAGTCGGCTCCGCTCTCGTCGCGGCGCCGCTCGGCGAGGCCCGCCGCGGAGTCGGCGGTCCCGTCCACGGAGAGGACGATCCCGCCGACGAAGGCGGCGCTTCCGGCCCGCGCCGCGGCGTCGGCGAGGAAGGTGGCCACTCGTCCGCGGGTGGCCGACTCCACCGTCGCCAGCGTCGCCCCGCGGGCGTCCAGCGCCGCCAGCGCCGCATCCTCGATCTCCTCCTCGCCGGTGCCGAAGACGAGCGGCCCGAGACAGTCGCGGATCGTCCGCTCGACCGGCTCGATCGCCTCCAGGCAGGCGCGCTCGTCGGCGCCGCGCGCGGCGATGCGGAGGGTGATCGTCGCCTCGTGGGCCGTGATCCCGACGACCGGCTCGCGTCCCCGTCGGACGAGGTCGGGAAGCATGGCCTCGATCGCGCTTTCGCCGGCGCCGAAGCACTTGATCGAGCGGAAGCGGATCGTGCCGGCGCCGGGGAGGAGGGCGAGGATGTTCGGAGCCACGGTGGCGTGCCACATGACGCGCATCTCCGCCGGCACGCCGGGGAGCGCGAAGCAGCGTCCGCCGCCGGGGAGCGGCATGTCGATCCCCGGCGCCGTCCCCTCGGGATTGGGAATCGGCGTCGAGCCCCGGGGAAAGAGCGCCTGGCGCCGGTTCGAGGGGGGCATGGCGACCCCGCGGCGGGCGAAGCGGGCCTCCACGTCGCGGAGCGCCGCGGCCGACTCCAGAAGCGGCACCCCCGCCACCTCGGCCATGACGTCGCGCGTCAGGTCGTCGGCCGTCGGCCCCAGGCCCCCGGTGACGACCACGACGCCGGCCCGCCCGGCGGCGATCCGGAAGGCCTCGAGACCGTCGGCCCGGTCGTCGGAGACGGTCGTGTGGAAGGCCACCGGCACGCCGAGGAGGCCGAGCTCCCGGGAGATCCACTGGCTGTTGGTGTCGAGGCGCTGGCCGGTCGTCAGCTCGTCGCCGATGGACACCACCTCCGCCCGCAGCTTCCCGATCCCGTCGCCGCCCACGCGTCCGCCCCCTTCCGATTCACGCTCCCGGGAGGTTCTCCGCCCGGCCTCTGGTCACTTTCCCCCCGTCCGGGGACAATTGCAACGATGAACCTCGGACTGCTCGGTTTCGACGACTCGCTCGCCCCGCTCCTGCGGGCGGCGGCCCGCGCGGGGGACCGGATCGTGCTCGTCGCGGACGCCCCCCCCGGCGCCGTGCGCCTGCAAGGCGTTCGCGACGCCGCCTGGGAAGACCTCCTCGACCCCGACCGCAGCGACGCGGTCCTCGTGGCCGCCGGCGGCTGGTCCGACGCCCGCGCCGAGGCGGTTCGCAAGCTCGTGCAGTCGGGCCGGACGCTCCTCCTGGCGCAGCCGCTGGAATTGTCGATGCTCTTCGCCTGGGAGCTCGACATGATCCGCAAGGACTCCGGGGCGCGGCTGGTCCCCATCCTTCCCGACCGGCTCTGTCC
>CAWUOA010000475.1:0-2805 GCA_963923225.1 uncultured Planctomycetaceae bacterium | reverse complement strand
GATCGAGGGTGGACGGTGTCCCGTCAGGCACGGCGGGGTGACCTCGGCCGCCATGGCCGAGATGGACTGGTGGCCCAAGGCGCTGAACCTCGACATCCTCCACCAGCACGACCGCAAGACCGACCCGCTGGGCGCCGGCTTCGACTATCGCCGGGAACTCGAGACACTCGACGTCGAGGCGCTCGAGCGGGACGTCATGGCACTGATGACCGACAGCCAGGACTGGTGGCCGGCCGACTGGGGCCACTACGGCGGCCTGATGATCCGCATGGCCTGGCACTCCGCCGGCACCTACCGCGTCGCGGACGGCCGTGGCGGCGCCGGCACCGGCAACCAGCGCTTCGCGCCGATCAACTCCTGGCCCGACAACGCCAACCTCGACAAGGCCCGTCGCCTGCTCTGGCCGATCAAGAAGAAATACGGCAACAAGGTCTCGTGGGCCGACCTGATCATCCTCGCCGGCACCATGGCCTACGAGTCGATGGGCCTCGAGACGTTCGGCTTCGGCTTCGGCCGCGAGGACATCTGGCATCCGGAGAAGGACATCTACTGGGGCTCGGAGAAGGAATGGCTCGCCCCCAGCGGCAGCCCCGGCAGCCGCTATTCCGGCGACCGCGAACTGGAGAATCCGCTCGCCTCCGTGATGATGGGCCTGATCTACGTGAACCCGGAGGGCCCGGACGGCACGCCCGACCCGCTCGCGACCGCTCGTGACATGCGCGTCACCTTCGCCCGCATGGCGATGAACGACGAGGAGACCGTCGCCTTGACCGGCGGCGGCCACACCGTCGGCAAGACGCACGGCAACGGCAGCGCCGCCGATCTCGGCCCGGCGCCCGAAGGCGCGGCGATCGAGGAGCAGGGCCTCGGCTGGATGAACCACACGACGCGAGGCGTCGGCCGCGACACCGTGACCAGCGGCATCGAGGGGGCCTGGACGACGCACCCGACCAGGTGGAACACCGGCAAGGGGGGCTACTTCGACCTGCTGCTCCGCTACGACTGGTGGCTGCGGAAGTCGCCCGCCGGCGCCCACCAGTGGGAGCCGATCGGCGTCGCGGAGGAGGACATGCCCCTCGACGTCGAGGACGCGTCGATCCGCCGCACGCCGATCATGACCGACGCCGACATGGCGATCCGCGTCGACCCGGAGTACCGGAGGATCGCCGAGCGTTTCCGCGCCGACCCCGCCTCGTTCGAGCGGGCCTTCGCCCGCGCCTGGTTCAAGCTGACCCACCGCGACATGGGCCCGAAATCGCGTTACTTCGGCCCGGACGTGCCGGAGGAAGACCTCCTCTGGCAGGACCCCGTGCCCGCCGGCCGTGGCGACTACGACGTCGCGGCCGTCAGGGCGGGAATCGCCTCCGCCGGACTGAGCGTCGGCGACATGGTCGTCACCGCCTGGGATTCCGCTCGCACCTTCCGCGGCTCGGACAAACGGGGCGGCGCCAACGGCGCGCGTATCCGCCTCGCCCCGCAGAAGGACTGGGAAGGCAACGAGCCGGCGCGTCTGGCCAGGGTGCTCGAGGCCTACGAGAAGATCGCCGCCGACACCGGGGCGAGCGTGGCCGACGTGATCGTGCTGGCCGGCAACTCGGGAGTGGAGCGGGCCGCCGAGGCGGCGGGCTTCGACGTCCGCGTCCCCTTCGCGCCGGGCCGCGGGGACGCCACGGCGGCGATGACCGACGCCGAGTCCTTCGACGTGCTCGAACCGCTGGCCGACGGCTTCCGCAACTGGCTGAAGAAGGACTACGCCGTGCAGCCCGAGGAGCTGCTGCTCGACCGCGCCCAACTGATGCGACTCACCGCCTGCGAGATGACCGTGCTGGTCGGCGGCATGCGCGCGATCGGCACCAACCACGGCGGCACGAGGCACGGCGTGTTCACCGACCGCGTCGGCGCGCTGACCAACGACTTCTTCGTCAACCTGACCGACATGGCCTACCGGTGGAAGCCGGCCGGACGAAATCTGTACGAGATCGAGGACCGCAAGAGCGGCACGGTGCGATGGACGGCCACCCGCGTCGATCTGGTCTTCGGCTCGAACTCGGTCCTGCGCGCCTACGCCGAGGTCTATGCCCAGGACGACGCGAAGGAGAAGTTCGTCTCCGACTTCGTGGCCGCGTGGGTCAAGGTGATGAACGCGGACCGCTTCGATCTCCGCTGAACGCCATCGGTCGAGGGCACGCCCGGCTTCCCGGTCGTCGCGGGTCTCGCAGAAGACTGCGGAGGCCGGGCGGAGGAGGCCAGGGCCTGTAAAATGACCTGGTCGTCCACCCAGCGCACCTTCCCGGAGCACACCGATGCGCCTCGCCCACGTCCCCCTCGCACTCCTGGTCGCCGCGGCGATCCTGGCTCCTTCCGTCGCTTCGGCCCAGGAGGCTCCCGCCAAGGCACCCGCCGGCCAGTCGGCCACCGCAGAGGCTCCTGCCGACCGTGACGCACTCCATGCGGCGTTCGCCGAGGCGATGACCAACGTCAAGCTCGTCGGCGCCTTCACCGTCGACGGCGCCGAAGAAGGGCGGATGCAGCGTGACGAGTACACGATCACGTCGGTCACCAAGGCCCCCAAGGGGGACACCTGGATCGTGGCGGCCCGGATCCGCTACGGCGACGTCGATCTCACCCTCCCGGTGCCGGTGGAGGTGAAGTGGGCGGGGAAGACGCCGGTGATCGTCCTCGACACCGTCTCGATCCCCGGCCTCGGCACCTTCTCCTCCCACGTCGTCATCGACGGCACGCGCTACGCCGGCACCTGGCAGCACGACGCCGTCGGCGGCCACATGTTCGGCCGCATCGAGAAGG
>CAWUOA010000474.1:0-2806 GCA_963923225.1 uncultured Planctomycetaceae bacterium | reverse complement strand
GAGCATCGGCTTGGGGTCGAAGAGGTCCATCTGCGACGGCCCCCCCATCATGAACAGCGAGATCATCGCCTTCGCCTTCGCAGGCTTCGGCGGATTCTTGGGGAGGAGATCGAACTTCAGCTCGTCGGCGGCCAGGGGCTTCACCGGCGCCGCCAGGAGGCCCTCGTCGCGGAGGAGCGACGCCAGGCCGAGGCCGGCGAGCGAGAACGCCCCCGACTGGAGGAGGTGGCGACGCGAGCAGAAGAGGGGGCTGGTGCGTGTCATGGGAAAAGCGCGGGGCCGGTCAGTCGAAGGTGAGGAAGCGATTGGAGGCCAGGAGCACCTGGCAGTAGCTGGCCAGCGCCTCGAGCTGTGGATCGGGGGCCGGCGGCGGCGGCTGGTCAGGCTTGAGCGGCTCCCCTTCTTTTGTCGGCGCCGGCACGAGCCTCGTTCGCAGCTCCTCCCCCTGCTCCGCCACGTGGAGGAGAGCCAGATCGAGATCGGCAGGCGACGGGCTCGCCGAGAAGAGGATCCGCCAGGCCCGGCTCACCTGGGCGCGGAGGTCGCCGGGGGCCTCGCGGCGCAGTCGCTCGGCGAGGGCCCGGGCGTTGTCGAGCACGAAGGGGTCGTTGAGCATCAGGAGGGCCTGCGTGGCCACGGTCGTCGGCCGCCTCGCCTCGCAGTTGGGCTTCATCTCCGGCTGGTCGAAGGTCTCGAGGACCGTCAGCGGCTCGGTGCGGCGGAGCTGCACGTAGAGCGAGCGGCGGAAGTCGTCGGCCCCGTGGCTGACGACGCGGACGACGTCGCCGTTGGCGTCCTTCTCCTCGCGGCCCACCACCACCCGTCCCACCGGATCCTTGGCGATGCCGATCGGGGCCCCGCCCCCGATCTGCACCAGTCTCCCCGAGGCCTGGATGCACGAGTCGCGCAGGCTCTCGGCATCGAGGCGGCGCGGCGCGAAGCGGGCCAGGAGCTTGTTGTCGGGGTCGGCCCCCCGCGCGGCGTCGTTGCGGGAGGCCTGCCGGTAGACGGCGCTCGAGACGATCGCGCGGTGGAGGCTCTTCGGCTTCCAGCCTCCCTCCACGAAGGTGGCGGCGAGCCAGTCGAGCAGTTCCGGATGGGTCGGCTTCTCCCCCAGGCGGCCGAAGTCGCCCGGCGTGCCGACGATGCCGCGGCCGAAGTGGCCGAGCCAGAAGCGGTTGACGAGCACGCGGGCCACGAGCGGATGGCGGCCATTGGTGAGCCAGCGGGCGTAGGCGAGGCGGCGGCCGCTCGATCCGCCCTGGCTCTCCGCCGGCACGAAGGGCTCGATGCCCTCACCGGAGAGAACCGAGAGCTCGCCCGGGGGCACCGTCTGCCGGGGCTGGTCGTGGTCGCCGCGATGGAAGAGCTTCGTCTCCGGCACCCTCCCCTTCACCTCCGTCGTCACCATCAGGAACCCCTCGGGGGGCTTGGTGCCGCGGAGCTTCGTCGCCTCGGCGTGCTTGGCACTGACGAGCTTCTCCTTCGCTCCGTCGTAGAGGTCGAGCGAATAGGTGGCCAGCGCCGCCGGATACTTGCGGATCAGCGACTTCTGCTCCTCCGACCGCTCCCCTTCGGGCGTGGCCCGGGCCTTGCGGTAGGCGTCGCGCACCTCCTCGGGGAGCTTCACGATCTCCTTCTCGAAGATCTCGTCGAGGAACCGCTTCCGCATCTCGCGGGCCTCGGCGTCGATGCTCCCCGCAGCCTTCTCGATCTCCGCGGCGGCGGCCCGCTCCTCGGGGGTGTAGAGGGAGCAGGTGCGGGCGCCGGGAGCACGCCACTGCTGCCAGTCCCAGGCCGGCTCGAAGAGCGCGCGGAAGCGGTAGTAGTCGACCTGCGAGATCGGATCGTGGCGGTGGTCGTGGCACTGGGCGCAAGCCACGGTGAGCCCGAGGAGGGCGGAGCTGGTGATCTTGATCTGGTCGGCGATCGCCTGGTTCCGCGCCAGGTTCTGATCGGGCACGGGATCGCCGGTGCCGTCGGGGCCCAACCGCAGGAAGGCGGTCGCCTCGAGCGCCGCGCGGCGGGCGTCGTCCGGCACCGCCTCGGTGGCGGTCTCGTGCGTCACCCCGGCGAGCTCGTCGCCGGCGAGTTGCTCCTGGATGAAGCGGTCCCAGGGGACGTCGTCGTTGAACACCTTCACCACCCGGTCGCGGTAGCGGAAGGCCCAGAAGCGGAGGGAGTCGGCCTCGGAAAAGCCGCTTGAGTCCGCGTAGCCGGCGACGTCGAGCCAGGCCCTCGCCTGCCGCTCGCCGTAGGCGGGGCTCGCCAGGAGCCGCTCGACCACCTTCTCGTAGGCGTCGCCGGAGGTGTCGGCGAGGTACGCGTCGAGCTCTTCTGGCGTCGGCAGGAGGCCGGTGAGATCGATCGTGAGCCGCCGCAGCAGCGTGGCCCGGTCGGCCTCGGGGGCGAGGGCGAGCCCGCGGGCCTCGAGCGAGTGGAGCACGAAGGCGTCGATCGGCGTGCGGATCCGCGCGGCGTCGGCGACGGCGGGCGCCTGGGGCTTGACCACCGGCTTGAAGCTCCACCACTCCCGGTCCTCGGCCGAGAGCCAGGGGCCGGGGGGGAGTGACTCGGGCTCCGGGGCCCCGCCAGGGGCGCCCGCCGCCACCCAGGCTTCGAGCGTGGCGAGCTCCTCGGGCGAAACCTTCTTCCCCCCCTTGGGCATCTCGCCCGAGCGGATCACCCGCAGCAGTTCGCCCGAGGCGGTGTCGCCCGGGACGACGATCGGTCCGTAGCCCTCGGCCTCGCGGAGGATGAAGCGGTGGAGGCGGAGATCGACCCCTGCCTCGACCGGCTCCTCCTC
>CAWUOA010000473.1:0-2807 GCA_963923225.1 uncultured Planctomycetaceae bacterium | reverse complement strand
CCAGCGCCCGCGAGATGGACATGCTCCTCTCCACCGGCGAGCAGGTGAGCGTGGCCCTCTTCGCGATGGCGATCCAGTCGCTGGGACAGGAGGCGGTGAGCCTCACCGGCGCCCAGATCGGCATCCGCACCGACAGCACCCACACCAAGGCCCGCATCAAGTCGATCTCCACCGACCACGTGATGAAGCTCCTCGACGCCGGGCGGATCGTGATCGCCGCCGGCTTCCAGGGGATCGACCAGCACGGCAACATCACCACGCTCGGCCGTGGCGGCTCCGACACCACGGCGGTGGCGCTGGCGGCGGTGCTCCGCGCCGACGTCTGCGAGATCTACACCGACGTCGACGGCGTCTACACCACCGACCCGCGGATCCTGCCGGCCGCCCGGCGGCTGCCCACGATCAGCTACGACGAGATGCTGGAGCTGGCGAGCCTCGGCGCCGGAGTGATGCATCCGCGGTCGATCGAGTTCGCGAAGAAGTTCGGCGTGCCGGTGCTCGTCCGCTCGAGCTTCAAGGACGTGCCGGGGACGCTGATCGTGGCGGCCGACCGGACCACCGCCCGGCCCGTCAGCGGCGTGGCGCTGGCCAAGGACGAGGCCCGAATCACCCTCGAAGGGGTGCCCGACCAGCCCGGCAGCAACCACCAGCTCTTCTCGCCGCTGGCCTCCTCCGGCATCGCCGTCGACATGATCGTGCAGAACGTCGCCCAGGCGGGCCTGGCCGACATCTCCTTCACCGTGCCGGCCGACGACCTCGCCCAGGCGCTCGACGTGACGCGCGGCGTCGCCCGGACGCTCGGCGCGGGGGGCGTGTCGCACGACGATTCGATGGCCAAGGTCTCGGTCGTCGGGGTGGGGATGGCGCGCGAGGAGGGGGTGGCCGGGAAGATGTTCCAGGCGCTGTCGCGCCAGGGGATCAACGTCCGCATGATCACCACGAGCGAGATCAAGATCTCCGTCCTCATCGACCGCGCCGACTGCGCGAAGGCCGTGAAGGCCGCGCACGCCGCCTTCGGCCTCGACGCCCAGGAGAAGGACACTCCCGAGGCGACCGGCCCGGGGGCCACGCCGGCGAAGTCGAGCCCGCTCGACGTCGTGCGGAGGCTCGAGGGGATGGAGGATCTCGCCGTCGAGGACTGCCAGCTCGATTCCTCCCAGGCCCTCGTGACCTTCACCGACCTCCCCGACACCCCCGGCGTGGCGGCGGACGTGTTCGAGGAGGTGGGGAAGGCGAAGCTGTTCGTCGACATGATCGTGCAGAGCCATCCGCGCGGCGGCCGGGCGGAGCTCTCCTTCACCGTCCCGGCGAGCGACCGGGAGCGGGCGATCGAGGTGGCGGGGAGGATCGCCAAGGCCCGCGGCGCGAGCGTCGCCGACGTGCCGCACGTGGCGAAGCTCTCGATCACCGGCGTCGGCATCCGCAGCCACGCCGGCGTCGCCGACCGGCTCTTCGCGCCGCTGGGCGACGCGGGGATCAACGTCGATCTGGTGAGCACGAGCGAAGTCCGCCTGAACGTCGTCGTGGCGGCCGAACAGGGGAAGAAGTCGCTCGAGATCCTCAAAAAAGCCTTCGGCGTCTGAGACGGCTCACTCGGTCTCGGCCGGCTCGCTCGGCGCCGATTCCAGCCCGACCGAGTTGAGCGCGATGACCCGGTAGCTCCCCCCGACCGCGCCGTCGGCATCGACGAACTCGAAGCGCGGCAGCGGCTGCGGAGGGGTGTCGCTGTACTGGAGCCGCTGGAAGAGGGGCCTGCCGAAGGGGTGCGTCCCGTTCTCGGGAAGCGTGGCGATCCGCGTCCCGTCGCGCTCGACGACGAACCCGGCCAGTCCGCTCTCGGGATCGGCGACGGCGTCCCAGGTGAGCGTTCCGTTCGCCAACCTGACGTGCGTGGGCACCGGGGGCGGCGTGTCGTCGGGAACGCGCGTGTCCTTCACGTAGGCGGCCCACTTCCGCGCGGTGGGCTCGTCGGGGAGCCAGCCGAGGGTAAGGGCGTCGCCGGAAAACCGCTCGGCGGCGACCGGCTCGTCACCCTCGATCGGCGCGAACCATCCGTTCACGATCTCCATCGGCCGGAGCGGCTCGTTCGCCGCGGCCGGCAGGCGTGCCGCGAGGCAGGCGTCGAGCCACGGGATCGCGAGGTAGCGCTGGTTGCCGCAGTCGTGGCTGCTCACGGGATCGATCGCCACGCCGACGAGCCCGCCGCGCGAGCGGACGGCGCGGAAGAAGGTCTGGTTCGACGGCCAGACCCCCTTGAAGCGCTCGTCGACGTCGCGGACTCCTTCCTTCACGCCCAGGTTCAGAAGCATCGGCACGGCGAGCGCCGCTTCGGGAAAGGAGTGCGCCTTGGTCCCCGGCCGGCTCGTGTCGGCTTCGAGCAGCGGCACGCCGGAGCGGAGCCAGGCGGCGGCGACCCGCTCGGGAAAGAGGCAGGTCATCGCCCCGACCCACACCCCGCCCCCCGAGTGGCCCCACAGGGCCCAGGGCACGCTCGCGAGCTCCGGATGGCCGGAGAGCCGGCCGAGATCCGAAAGCGCCCGCCTGAAGGTGTCGGCCGAGCCGTTTCGCGGATCGCACCAGAGTTGGCAGTCGGCGGTGTCGGGCTGCTCGTAGACGGGGGCCAAGAGCGCGCAGCCATGCTTCGCGGCGAGCGCCTGCCAGTGGAGATCGTGGGCGCCGGTGAGCCCGGAGGAGCAGGAACCGACGCCGCAGCCATGCTGGTGGACGACGACGCCACGGAGCGAGTCGACGCCCGGTGGAATCCAGACGGTGTAGGTGGCGGGGAAGGCGAGCGCGCGGACCGCGAC
>CAWUOA010000472.1:0-2813 GCA_963923225.1 uncultured Planctomycetaceae bacterium | reverse complement strand
GGTGATCTTGTAGTCGCCGGCGACCTTGATGCGGATCGTGCGGTCCTTCTGGACCGGCCCGATCTCCACCCACGACTTCGAGACGTCGAGGTCCATCTCGGTCTCGCTGGCGTCGAGGCTCTTGGCGGCGAGGTCCTCGATCTTCCCCTTGATGAGCTCGTTCTGCGGGTAGAGCTTCTGCAGCGCCTCGAGGATGATCCGCGCCCGGTCGAACGAGCCGGCGTCCTCGTACGACTTGATCAGGCTCTCGGTGTCGCGGAGGAAGGAATCCTTCACCTTGTCCATCTTGGCGTCGAGCTTCTTGACCTCGGGATTCGCCTGCTTCGGCCGCGCCTTGCCGCCGGGCTGTGCGGCGACGCTCCCCGCGGCGCCGGTGAGCAGCGCCAGGACGCACCACCCCGCGGCGCGGGCCAGCGGCGACGAGACGAACCCCACCATGGAAACTCGAGCGTTCATGCGCGTCCCCCTCGGAACCCCACGTTCCACCGGCTGCGGCACCGGCCGCACGACGCGGCGCGGGCACCTTGCGGTGTTGTACCCCGTCGGCGGGAGAGGTTCTATCGGGCGGCTTCCGCCGCGGGCGAAGCGGGGGCCGGGGACACCGCCGAAGAAGCGGGCGCCGGGGACACCGCCGAAGCAGCGGGGGGCGACGCCGGGGCGGGACCGGCCGCCGGAAGGACGGGCGTGGCCGGCACGGGGACCTGCGGGGCCATCGACTTGAGGGCCCGGAAGAGGTCGCTGTCGGTGGTGAGGACGAGGGTCGAGTCGCGTCCGAGCGACTCGCGCCACGTGTCGAGCGTCTTCACGAAGGCGTAGAACTCCGCCGCCCGCGGGCTCGCGCCGTAGGCCCCGGCGTAGATCTCGGCCGCCTTGGCGTCGGCCTGTCCCATGATCGTCTGCACCTCGAGGTAGGCCTCGGCCTCGATCTTGCGCAGGTCGCGCTCCTTCTGCCCCTCGATCTTCGCCGCCTCGCCCGCCCCCTGCGAGCGGAAGCGCTCGGCGATCTGCATCCGCTCCGACGACATCCGGTCGTAGATCTTCTCGATCACGCCCGACTTGTAATTGATCCGCTTCACGCGGACGTCGACCAGCTCGATTCCCCACAGGGTCACCTTGGGGGAGGCGGCGGCGAGGATCTCCTGCTCGAGGACGCGCCGGCCGAACTTGATCGGTGGCAGCGTCGACACCGACACGCCCGGCTCCTCGAGGACGGCGTCACGCTCGGCGACGCGGTCCTTGTCGGAGCGGATCATCTCGATGAGATCGTGGCGGGCGACGACGTTGCGGGCCTCGCTGCCGAGGATGTCGTCGAGGCGCGAGATGGCGCTGCGCTCGTCGCGCAGGCTCTGGAAGTACTTGAGCGGGTCGGCGATCCGCCAGCGGGCGAAGGTGTCGACGACGATGAACAGCTTGTCGCGAGTCGTCATCTCGCCCGGGGGGCCGTCCCACTCGAGGATCCGCTTGTCGAAGCGGTTGACCGTCTGCACGAAGGGGAGCTTGAAGTGCAGACCCGCACCGGGGGCGGCGTCGTGGGCGTTGATCGGGGAGCCGACCGGCCGGCCGAACTGCGTCACCACCACCTGCTCGGTCTGGTCGACGGTGTAGGCGCCCCCGAGGAGCACCAGGCCGAGGGCCACCAGTGCCAGGACCGACAGCGGCGAGAAGAGCCAGTCGGAGAGACGCCTGCCGGCCTGCGAGAGCGGGTGGTTCACGGGGAGCGGGCTCATGGTTCGGTCCCCGGCAGGAGCGTGTCGCGGCGGCCGGTGCGGCCGCGGGAGGGGAAGGCGTCGGAGCCGTCACGCGGGGCGGGCGACGGCGCGGCCACCGGAGCCGGCAGCGTCATCAGCGGGAGAAACTGCCGGGCGTCGGAGTCGATGATCACCTTGCCGCCGAGCTGCGGGATCACCTCGGAGAGCGCCTCCAGATAGAGCCGCTGCCGCGTCACGTCGGGGGCCTTCTCGTACTGCTCGAGCTGCTTCGTGAAGCGGGCCACGTCCCCCTCCGCCTCCTTGACCCGCTTGAGCGCGTAGCCCTCGGCCTCGTTGACGCGCCGCTGGGCCTCGCCGCTGGCGCGGGGGACGACCTTGTTGTATTCGCCGTTGGCCTGGTTGATCGTCTGCTCGCGTTCCTGCTGTGCCCGGTTGACCTCCTCGAAGGCCCCCTGGACGCGCGCCGGCGGATGGACGTTCTTGAGCTGCACCTGCTGCACGCGGAGGCCGAGGGCCAGCTCCCGGACCAGCTCCGTGAGCTTGGCGATGGCGTCGTTCTCGATTCCCTGGCGGCCGACGGTGAGGACCTCGTCGACCGTCCGGTCGCCGATCACCTCGCGCATCACGCTCTCGGCCAGGTCGCGGAGGGTGGGGCCCGGCTCGCGGTTGTTGAACAGCCACTCCTGCGGGTCGGCGATCTCGTACTGCACCACCCACTCCACGTGGGCGGCGTTGAGATCGCCGGTCACCATCTCGCTCTCGCGCGCCTGCTCCCCCGAGACCTGGTCGGGGTTGGTGCTCCCCGGCGTGCCGAAACCGAACTCCATCTTCAACTGCCGCTTCACCGGCACGATCGTCACCCGGTCGATCCCGAAGGGGAGCTTGAAGCGGAGCCCGGGCCCGACGGTGCCCACGGCCCGGCCGAAGCGCTGCACGACGCCGACGCTCTCCGGGCCGACGGTGTAGACCATGCCGAAGAGGCCGCTGGCCAGGAAGAAGAAGGCGAGCGCCACCAGTGGCACGAGCCACGCTCCGGCGGCGGGGAGACGGTCGAACGGCGGCGGGAGGCGGAGGTCGGGCTGGCGGGCCATGGCGGGGCCGGAG
>CAWUOA010000471.1:0-2820 GCA_963923225.1 uncultured Planctomycetaceae bacterium | reverse complement strand
GTGATGGCGTTGTTGGCCTCGTTGAGGATCTTCACCGACGGAACGGTGTTCGTCGCCAGGTGGTGGACCTGGTCGTTGAGGGCGTTGATTCGCCACAGGCCCACCAGACCGGTGAGGAGCGTGAGCAGCAGGAGCGCGGCGTAGCCGAGGGCGGTGCGGGCGGGAATGGTGTTCAGGCTCATGGCGTCACGTGGGGCGGATGGGGCCGTGGAGGGAACGGGGCCGGTGCGGGCCGGGAACGCGTCAGGTGGTCGGACGGGGGGCTTCGGGGATCGCGGCACAGTCGGCGGCCCAGACGCGGTCGAGATCGACGAGCATCTTCACGCCGCTGGCCGCCTTGGCGATGCCGGTGAGGTACTGGGCGTCGATGGCGCCGCCGAAGTCGGGGGTGGGCTCGATGTCGCCGGCGACGAAGTGCGCGACCTCCTCCACCCCGTCGACGATCACGCCGTAGAAGCGCATCCCGCCCGGAACGGCGAGCTGGGTGACGACGATGCAGGTCCGCTCGTCGTCGAGCGCGGCTGGCAGGCCGAACTTCGTCCGCAGATCGACCAGCGGGATCACCTTGCCGCGGAGGTTGATCACCCCCTTCACGTGCGGCGGCATGTTGGCCACCGGCGTGATCGGGCAGAGGCGGATGATCTCGCGGACCTTGAGCACGGGGATGCCGTACGACTCGCCGCCGAGGGTGAAGGTGAGGTACTTCCCCGGCTCGGCCGAGCCGGCCGGGCGGTGCTGCGGGGAGGGATGGTCGGTGGTCATGGCAGTCTCCGGGGCATCCTGCCCGCCGCGGGGCGGGTCAGGCGGCCTCGCCGCCGCGGAGGCGGAGTTTCACGAGGGTGTTGATGTCGAGGATCAGGCCGACGCGGCCGTCCCCGAGGATCGCGGCGCCGGCGAAGTCGCGCTGCGAGACGAACAGGTCGCCGAGGTTCTTGATCACCACTTCCTGCTTCCCGAGCAGCTCGTCGACGAACAGGCAGCGGGCGTCGCTCCCACTCTCGGCGACGACGATGATCCCCTCGGTGGCGTCGCGGGCCCGGGGCTCGACGCCGAGATGGTCGCCGAGGCGCAACAGTGGCGTGAGCTTGCCGCGCACGCTCACCATCTCGCCGCGGCCCTGCACCGTCGACACCTGCCCCGGCCGCGGCCGGAACGACTCGCGCACCGAGAGCGTGGGGATCACGTAGCGTTCCCCGCCGACGCCCACGATCACCCCTTCGATGATCGCCAGCGTCAGCGGGAGGGAGATCGTGAAGCGGGTGCCGCGGCCGAGGGTCGAGTCGATCTCGATCTTGCCGCGGAGCCGCTCGATGTTGCGGCGGACGACGTCCATGCCGACGCCGCGGCCGGAGAGGTCGGTGACCTTCTCGGCGGTGGAGAAGCCGGCGGCGAAGATCAGGTCGTAGATCTCGCGCGGCTCGAGCTTCTCCTCGGGGGAGACCAGTCCGCGCTCGATCGCCTTGGCGAGGATCCGCGCCGGATCGAGGCCGCGGCCGTCGTCGGAGACCTCGATGACGACGAAGCCCCCCTGGTGGAAGGCGCGGAGGCGGATCGTGCCGGCACGGGGCTTGCCCGCGGCGGCACGGGCGTCGGGGTTCTCGATGCCGTGGTCGGCGGAGTTGCGGATCATGTGGACCAGCGGATCGGCGAGATCCTCGACCAGGCCGCGGTCGAGCTCGGTGTCCTCCCCCTCGAGCTCGAGCTGGATCTCCTTCCCCTGCTGCAGCGCCAGATCGCGGACCAGCCGGCCCATCTTCTGGAACGTCCCCCGCACCGGCACCATGCGCAGCGACATCGCCGTCCGCTGCAGGTCGGTGGTGATCCCGCGGAGCTGCGAGAGGAGGCGGGCGAGGTGCTGGTCGACGAGCGTCGCCAGCGCCGGGTTCTGCACCACCATCGACTGGGCGATGACGAGCTCGCCGACCAGGTCGATGAGCCCGTCGAGCTTCTGCGTGTCGACGCGGACGACCGCGGCCGCGGCGGCCGGCTTGGCGGCGGGACGGGCATCGTCGGCCGGCTGCGGGACGCCGGGGGCCGCGGGTGTGGCCGTGGGTGCGGGAGTCGGAGCGGCCGTCGCGCCTCCGGCGACCGGAGCGGCCGGCACCGGTTCGGGAGCCGTCGCCGCACGCTCGGGCGCTCGAGCGGGAAGCGGGGGGGCCGCGACGGGAGCGACCGGCGCCGGCACGGGAGCCGGTGCGGAGCCGGCCGCCGACGGCAGACGCCCGCCGGCGAGCAGCAGATCGACCGCCGCGATGAGGCGCGGGATCGGCAAGTCGATCGATTCCCCCGCCCCGACGCCGGAGAGCTGCCGGGCGAGTTCGCCGACGAACCGCTCGAGCAGATCGGCGCCCGCGAGGATCACCCCCACGGCGTCGCGGCCGAGGACGAGCTGCCGCTTCCGCGCCGCGTCGAGCAGCGACTCCATCTCGTGCGTGAACTGCTGGAGCTCCGAGAGCTTCATCACGCCGACGTTGCCCTTGAAGGTGTGGAAGGCGCGGAACAGCGCGTCGAGCGTGGCGGCGTCGCCGGGGTTGCCGTCGAGGACGAGCAGCCCCTGTTCGATCTCGTGGAGCAGGTCGTGGGCCTCGGCGCAGAACAACTGCAGCATCTCGGTGTCGGCCTGCTCCGGCAGCACCGCCACGCGTTGATCGGGGAGATCGGGCAGCACCGGGGCCCCTGCCGCCGGGGGCGCCGACGGCGGGGGAGCCGCCACGGCCGGGGCAGGCGCCGTCGCGACCGGCGCCGCGGCGCCGGCGGCGGGGTTGGAGACCGGTTCGGGGCTGTCTCTTATACACATCTCCGAGCCCACGAGACCAGAGA
>CAWUOA010000470.1:0-2827 GCA_963923225.1 uncultured Planctomycetaceae bacterium | reverse complement strand
CCTGCGCTCCACCGCGGCCGTGTCGATGCTGATCCTGCTCGGCACGCTCCTTGCCGGCACGCTCCCGCAGGCCGCCGAGCCCGCGGCTTTCGGCTCCCCTCCACCCCCTCCGGCGGAGATCCCCGACTGGGTGTGGGAGACCACCGGCGTGGGGTACACGCTCTCCGGCATGACGCGCGAGCAGCGCGAAGAGGCGGTCCGCCACGGCGTCACGATCAGCGAGATGAACTTCGTCGATCCCTTCTATCCCTATTTCGACAGCGCCCTGCTCAGGCGCCGCAGCCCGCACGTGCCGCTCGAACGCATCCGCGAAGAGATCGCGGAGTACCGCCGGCTCGGCGTGCGGATCCTCGCGGTCGCCCCCCCGACGCTCCAGGGGGAGGTGTGGGCGGACCACCCCGACTGGCGCCGCATCGCCACCGACACCGAGGAGATTCCCGAGATCGACCTGGAGAAGTTCGGCCACGGCGGGATGCTCTGCCTCCTCGGGCCGTACGGCGAGTTCTTCGTGTCGCTGCTCGAGGAGATCCTCCGGAAGCACCCCGAGGTGGACGCCTTCAGCTTCGACGGCCTCCATCACGGGGGCGGGTGCTGGTGCGCCCATTGCCGCACGGCCTACCGCAACGACACCGGCGCCGAGATCCCGCCGGCGAACCTCGACGACCCGGCCTTCCGGCGCTACCAGGCCTGGGCCGACGCCAGGCTCGAGGCGCTCGTCGCGGGCGCGCGGGCCCGGCTCCGGGCGATCAAGCCGGAGGTGGCGCTGGTCACCTGGACCACCAACGGCGGCCGCTTCGGCCACTTCCTCTCGCTGCCGCGCAACATGCCGGCCCGGATGAACCTCCAATTCGACGCGCCGGACCAGGAACTGTGGCTCGACGAGACCAATCGCGGCGACACGATCCTCCCCGCCTTCGGGGTCGCCTACGCCTGGGCGACGACCGACCACCGCGTGGCCTTCAGCGAGCCCTATCTGATGAGCCACGGCAATCCCTACGGCAAGGACTCCTTCCCCGGCCACGAGATCCTCCGCCGCACGATGCTCTGCCTGACGCACGGCTGCGGGCCGAGCCTCGCCGTCGCCCAGCCGCCGCGGCTCCAGCGGGCGGCCTTCGCGGCGCTCGACGAAGTCGCCGCACGGAAACAGTGGCTCCTGCGGGCCGAGCCCGAGCCGTGGGGGGCGCTGGTGATGAGCGACGCCACGAAGACGTTCTATGGCCGCTCGAGCGGCCTGGTCGAGAGCCGCTACCTGGCCCACGTCGTCGGGGCCTTCCGGGCCGTCACCGAGGAGCACCTTCCCGTCACGGTCGTCGAGGACTGGCAGCTCACCCCCGCCTTCCTCGACCGTCACGCCGTCGTCGTCCTCCCCAACACCGCCTGCCTCGACGACGGCTCGATCGCGGCGCTCGACGCCTGGGTGCGTGCCGGCGGCGGACTCGTCGCCAGCCTCGACGCCTCGCTCTGCACGGCGCTCGGCGACTCGCGCGGCAACTTCGCCCTCGCCGCGCTCCTCGGCGTCGATCATCGCGGCCCGGCCCCCGCCACGGCGGCCGCGGCCGCGGAGCCCGACGTCAATTTCGCCAAGTCCCTCCCGGCCGACTGGCACGAGAAGCGCCGCGGCATCTTCCGCTGGCGCACCCTCCCCGGCACCTTCCTCGCGGAGGATCCGGCGCTCGACTCCCTGATCGGCACCGATCCGGTGACCTTCAAGGGGCCGGCGGTGCGTGTCGAACCGCGCGACGGAACCGAGGTCCTCGCCACGCTCGAGATCGAGGGAGCGGGCGTCACCCTCCCGGCGGTCTGCGCGCGCCGCCACGGCGCGGGACGCGTCGTCTACCTCGCCGCCGGCGTCGACGCCGGCTACTGGCAGTATCCGTATCCCTACGAGCGCCGCGTCCTCGCCGCGTCGATCGCCTGGGCGGCCGGCGAGCGGGCGCCCCCGGTGCGGGTCGAGGCCCCGATGTGCGTCCACGCGACCGTCCGCCGGCAGCGGCAGGGGGCGTCGAGCCGCCTGGTCGTCCATCTCTTCAACGACGTCAACACGACCGGAGGCCACGGCCTGGGCACCGACGACGTCCCGCTCCGCGAGGAGACGCTGCCGATCGACGGCATCCGCGTCACCTTCCGTCCGGGGGCGGTCCGGGGGCGTGTGACGCTCGAGCCCGCCGGCGTCGTGCTCGCCGTCGAGGAGACCGCCGACGGGCCGACGGTCACCGTTCCGCGGCTCGAGGTGCACGCCATGGTCGTCGCCGAAGCGGCCGAGTGAGTCCGGCGGTCAGACCGCTGGTGGAACGAGGGGCCTTCCCCCCGTCACTTCGCCATGGCCGCCATCGCCGCCGTTTCCTCGGCCCGCATCGCGTCCATCGGCGCCACGATCGCGTCGACGCGGTCGTTGAAGAGGTCGCCGATGAGCATGTCGGTGATGTGCCCCTTGAGATCGGGGTGCTTGCGGACGAACTTCCCGAAGTTGAAGCCCTCGTAGAACTCGCACACCAGCCTCCGCATCCGGTCCATCCCCTCGTTGAACCGCGGGCCCCAGGCGCCGAGGACGGCGGCGGAGGTGTCGCCGCGGCGGAGGCCCTCCTCGATGCAGTCGGCGGCGAGGGCCCCCGAGACGAGCGCCAGGAGGATCCCCGAGGAGTAGAGCGGGTCGAGGAAACCGTAGGCGTCGCCGACGAGCACCCAGCCGTCGCCGGCGACCTGCCGGGAGCGGTAGGAGTATTCCTTCGCCGCCCGGAAGGGGGCGGCGCGGGTGGCGCCGGCGATCCGCGGCTGCACGCCTGGGCAGCGGGCCACCTCCTCCATGTAGATCGTCTCGTGGTCCTTG
>CAWUOA010000469.1:0-2827 GCA_963923225.1 uncultured Planctomycetaceae bacterium | reverse complement strand
ACTGGATCATGGAGAGGGTGCCGGCCCGGCCGAAGCGGCAGAAGGGGCTACCCAGGCCGCGGGAGCCCGGCGGACGCCGCCAGGAAGGGGAGCCGGAACCCGACGACGGGGCCGTCCTTCCTGCTCGATCACTCGTGGCGATTCATCCTGGCCCGCTCGATGAAGCCGAGAAGAAACCCGGGTCCGTAGGCGGTCATCGCCCATCCGGCGACGCCCTGGACGACGAACAGGGCGGTGAACAGCACCTTGGGCCAGAGGTCCGTCGTTTCGACGCCGTTGAACCGCATCGGGAACTCGGGGTTCGCCATCAGGAACAGTCCCCCGATGCTCCCCAGCACACCGACGACCATGAAGCCGCCGCCGACCAGGCGGAGCATGAACCGCATGAATCGCAGGAAGTCCATGGTCGGCATCCCGGCGGAGGCGTGGCGCGGTCACTCGCCGAGCGCGCGGACGGTCGTCAGCGAGCGGACGTGGCCGTGGTCGGCCCAGGTCCACACCACCTTCTTGTCGCGCGTCACCTCGAAGGCGTGGGCGCCCTTCCCCTCCTGACCGCGGAGGAAGTTGCCGACGAGGAGGTTGCCGTTCTTCAGCCGCTGGATGCTCGAGATCCAGGTGAGGTTGAGGTCGGGGGCGTCGGCGGCGGTGAACTCCCAGGCGATCTCGCCCTTCGGGGTGACTTCGAGGACGCGCTTCTGCGTTCCGCAGGAGATGAGCGTATTGCCGTCGGGGAGACGCTGGGCGTCGCCGGCGTTCTCGACGCCGGTGTATTCCCACACCACTTTCCCCTCCGGATCCACCTCGCGGACGGCGCCCTCCCCTTCGTGGGCGGCGAGGATGTTGCCATTGGCGAGCTTGTGGACGTTGCGGACCTGCAGATGCGGATCGGCATGGCTCGTGGAGAGCGGCGTGACGTGCACCACCTCGCCGCGCGGATTCACCTCGACCGCCCGGCAGGGGCCCTGCTCGGCGACGAGCGTGTTGCCGTTGGGGAGCCGCTCGCAGCCGAAGACCTGCGTCGACGGGCTCACGTACTCGAACACCGTCTCCCCCCGCGCGGTGATCTCGCGCACCCCGGTCGGCTTCCCGCCGAAGCCGAAGAGGACGTGGCCATCGGGAAGAGTCTGGAAGATCACCGCGGTGCTCGGCGGGGCGTACTCCCAGACGATCGTGCCGGCGGCGTCGAGCTCGACGAACCGGTTCGGACCGGCGCCGTATTCGGTGAACAGCAGCCGCCGCCCCGGACGGGGTTCGAGGTCGGACGCCAGCGTCCCGCCGACCGGGATCCGCACGGCGAGCACGAGGCAGGCGAGGAGCGGCAGCGTGTGGCGGCGAAGGCCTGTCGCGACGTTCATGGCGGAATGACCCTGGCGGTGTCGGAGCGGAATGGAGAGCGGCGCGAGTCCACACGCCATCGGCGCGGCCGCCCGTCGACCACGCCCCTCCCCCGTTCCATCCTCTGGTCGTCGCGGCACCGCGTCCAGTCGGCCGTCGACGATCCCCGCCAGATGCCCGCGGGGCTCCGTCCGCGCCCCCTCCGGCCGATCCGGGTACCATGCCCGCGTCGCGTCCTCCGATCCTCCCCGCCGACGCGACGAAACGCCGGAGAGCCGATCATGCCCGCCTTTCCCTGCCGCTCCCTGCCCTGCGCCGTGGTCCTCGCCGTGATGGCGTGGTGCGGGGCCGATCTCGCGGCCGACGAGGCTCCGGCGTGGAGGCAGCACGTCATCGACCGCCGCTCCCCCTTCGAGGCGGCGGGGGTCGCCGACTTCAACGGCGACGGCAAGCCCGACGTCTTCTGCGGCGACTCCTGGTACGCGGCCCCCGGCTGGACGAAGCACAAGGTGCGCGACGTGCCGCCGGGCACCAATCCCCAGTATCACGAGGACTTCGCCGACGCGCCGCTCGACGTCAACGGCGACGGCCGCATCGACATCGTGACCTGCGCCTACTTCAGCCGGCGGATCGCCTGGGTGGAGCAGCCCGCCGACCCGACCGGACCGTGGCGGGAGCACACGATCGACGAGCCGGGATCGATGGAGACGGCCTATCTGCTCGACCTCCACGGCGACGGCCGCCCGGTGTTCCTGCCGAACGTCGGCGGCCAGGTGCTGTTCTACGAACTCGCCTCGCGGTCACCCGGCGTGGAGTGGAAGGCCACCCGGCTGGCGCCGGAAGGGGCCGGCCACGGTCTCGGCCATGGCGACGTCGACGGCGACGGACGGATCGACCTGATCACGCCGATGGGCTGGTATCGGCAGCCGGCCGAGAGAGCCGGCGAGTGGACGTTCGAGCCGGAGTTCCGCCTCGGCACGGCGAGCATCGGGATCCTCGGCCATGACTTCGACGGCGACGGTGACACCGACGTCGTCTGGGGCATGGGGCACGAATACGGTCTCTTCTGGCTGCGGCAGTCGACCGACGCCGAGGGGAAGCGGGTCTGGACGAAGGAGGAGATCGACACCTCCTATTCGCAGGTCCACGCGCTCCACGCCGCCGACTTCGACGGCGACGGGAGGCTCGACTTCGCGACGGGGAAGCGGATCTACGCCCACGCCTCCGAGCCGGGCGCCACCGACGAGCCCTGCGTGTTCGTCTACCGCTTCGATCCCGACGCGGACGCCTGGACGAGGCGCGTCGTCCATCGCGGCGAGCCGGCCCCGGCGGCGCCGCTCGATCCCGAGCGCCGCGACGCCCAGGTCGACTTCATCCCCGGCTCGGCCGGCACCGGCCTGCAGATGGCGATCCACGATCTCGACGGCGACGGCGACCTCGACATCGTCGCGCCGGGGAAGTCGGGGCTCTACTGGTTCGAGAACCCTTCGGC
>CAWUOA010000468.1:0-2854 GCA_963923225.1 uncultured Planctomycetaceae bacterium | reverse complement strand
CCAAGGGGCTCTCCGCCCAGATCGGCGGTGTGGAGGGCCTCGTAGTCCGGTCCGTCGCGGCCGCGGGTGCTTTCGACGAGCGACACCGTGTCGATCCCCGAGGCGCCCGCCGGGAGGTCGGCAAGCAGAGCCAGCTCCGCGGCCAGACGCCCGGTGGCCGCCGGATCGCCGTGACGGACCCGGCCGAGCGTCACGTGTGGCCGGTAACGACGTTCCTCGGGGAGAAAGCCGAGCGGCTCGAGCTCGCGGCCAAGCGCCCCGTGGAGCGCGACCAGGCCACCCTCGCCCCCGTGAACCCCGAGCCACACCGTGCGCGGATTGGAGACGTCGGGAAAGGCCCCCGCGCCGCGGAGCACGAGATCGATCGGGGCCACCGACGCGGCCGCCCGATCGATCGCCCGGCAGATCGCCGGCACCTCCTCGGCGGGGACGTTGCCCAGGAACCAGAGGGTGAGATGGAGCCGCGAGGGCTCCACCCACCGGGCGTCGATCCCGGTGCGGCGCAGGCGCTCGATCGTCCGCTTGGCGACGACGATCGTCTCGCCGGGGACGTCGACGGCGATGAACAGGCGGAGCGGCTGGGGCATGGGTCGAATGTGCCTGGCGTGTTCAGGAGAGGATCTCGCGGATCACCCGGCCGTGGACGTCGGTGAGGCGCCGGTCGACGCCCGAGTGGCGGACCGTGAGCCGCTCGTGGTCGACGCCGAGCAGCCAGAGGATCGTGGCGTGGAGGTCGTAGCCGGTGGTGGCGTCGGCGGCGGTCTTCCACGACCACTCGTCGCTCTCGCCGAAGGCGGCGCCTTGCCGGATCCCGGCGCCTGCCAGCCACGACACGAACGTGCCGCCGTTGTGGTCGCGGCCCACGCTCCCCTGGCTGAACGGCATCCGGCCGAACTCCGTCGTCCACACCACGAGCGTGTCGTCGAGGAGGCCGCGGCGGGCGAGATCGGCCAGGAGCGCCGCCGCCGGCCGGTCCATGCCCAGGGCGGCGGCGCCGAGCTCCTTGGGGATGTCGGTGTGGTTGTCCCAGTTGAGCGAGCCGCCGCCGGGGCCGCTCCACACCTGCACGAAGCGGGAGCCCCGCTCGAGAAGCCGTCGGGCGAGGAGGCAGCGGCGGCCGAAGTCGGCCGTCTCCGGCCGGTCGACGCCGTAGAGGGCGAGCGTCTCGGAAGTCTCGCGGGAGAGGTCGAGCAGCTCCGGCGCCGAAAGCTGCAGGCGGGCGGCCAGTTCGTAGCTCGCCATGCGGGCCGCGAGACGGTCGTCGCCGGGCCGGGTATCGCCATGCAGCGCGTTGAGCCGGCGGAGCACCTCGAGCCCCTCGGCCCGGCTGTCCGTGGTGATGTCGCCACGATCCGCGGGCGGGCGCAGGTGATGGATCGGCTGCGGCGCCTCGGCGCGGATCACCGTCCCCTGGTGGTTGGCCGGAAGGAAGCCCGACGTGAAGGCGCTCCTGCCGTTGTAGGGGAGGCCGCGGGCGTCGGGGAGCGTGACGAAAGCGGGGACGTCGTCGGCGAGGCTGCCGAGCGCGTGGGAGACCCAGGCCCCGGCGCAGGGGAAGCCGGGCAGCAGGAACCCGCTGGTCTGCAGGTAGCTCGCCGGCCCGTGGACGTTCGACGGCGACTCCATCGCCATCAGGAACGCCATCCGGTCGACCTCGCGCGCCAGGTGCGGCAGCGCCGAGCTGACCCATCGGCCGCTCTCGCCGTGGCGTGCCCAGGCGAAGGGGCTCTTCATCACGGCGCCGGGGACGCTGATGCTCGCCTCGACGCGCTTCCCCGCCCCCGGATCGAACGGCTGGCCATGGAGCGCCTCGAGCCGCGGCTTGTAGTCGAAGAGATCGCACTGGCTCGCGCCGCCGGTCATGAACAGCTCGACGACGCGTCGCGCGCGGGGCCGGCCGCCGTGAAAGATCGTCGCCGCGCCGCGCGTCTCCTCCGCCGCGAGCATCGCGCAGGCGATCCCGCCCAGGCCGCTCGAGAGCGTGGCCAGAAAATCGCGTCTGGGGAGTGCGGGGAGCGAGTGCATGGATGGCGGGGCGAACGGCCGCGGCCGGAGCGGGGCGTCAGTCGAGGTAGACAAACTCGTTGGTGTTGAGGAGGAGATGGACCGCGGCGGCCAGGCCGTGCCGCTCGGCGTGCGCGGCGAGCATCGCACGCTCCTCGGGCGACGGGGCTCGGAGAAGCACCGCGCGGAAGAGGGCGTCGATGCGCGCCTCCGGCGTGGCGAGCGTGCCCACCCGGTCGGCGATCCTTCCGGCTTGATGGAGGACGAGAGGGTCGTTGAGCAGCGCGAGCGCTTGCACGGCCGTCGTCGACTCGTTGCGGACCGGCACGAGCTGGCCGCCGTCGGGGACGTCGAGGGCGTCCATGAGGGGATCGGGGACGGTGCGGAAGACGAAGCGGTACACGGCCCGACGCCGATGCGCCGGCGACGCCGCGGGAAAGTGCTCGTAGTCGAGGAACGCCGGCGCCCCGCCGTCGGGCATGAACGTCGCCTTGCCCCGGTCGAGGAAGTGGACCACCGCCGGGCCCCCCATCGTGAGATCGAGGCCGTCGCCGAGCGCGACGATCGTGTCGCGGACCTGCTCCCCCGAGAGCCGGCGGCGATGCGCGCGCCAGAGGAGGCGGTCGTCGGGGTCGACGGCCGCGGCCGAGGGGTCGAAGCGCACCGCCTCCTGCCAGGTGGCGCTCGAGAGGATCAGTCGATGGAGCGCCTTGAGCGAGCCGCGCGCCTCGTCACGGAACCAGCAGGCGAGCCAGTCGAGGAGCTCGGGGTGGCTCGGCTCGCTCCCCATGAAGCCGAAGTCGTTCGGCGAATCGACCAGGCCGCGGCCGAAGTGCCACTGCCAGACCCG
>CAWUOA010000467.1:0-2855 GCA_963923225.1 uncultured Planctomycetaceae bacterium | reverse complement strand
GTAGAGATGCCCCTTGGTGCGGAGGTAGAGGGCGCCGTCGTAGGCGGCGGGCGAGGCCATGCACCCTTCGGCGAGCGTGTTCTCGGCGATCACCTCGTACGGCTCGGCCGCCGTGACCACGAACGTCTGGCCGTCCTGATTGGGGCAGTAGATCTTCCCGTCGGCGAGGATCGGCGACGAGGAGAACTCGCCGCCGAGGCGCTTCTGCCACACCGCCTTGCCGGTGAGCGCGTCGAGGACGGTGGCGGTGCCGGCGTCGCCGACGTGGAACATGCGCTCGCCGAGGAGGAGCTGGCTCGCCCGCGACCCGGAGCCCTGCGGGCTCGTCCACGCCACTGCGGTGCCGGTGATGTCGCCGGTTCCATTGGGGCGCACCGCGAGGGTCTTCATGCCGCCGGCGGCGGTGTTGAGATAGACCAGGCCGTTGCCATGGAGCGGCCGGGCGGAGGCGTTCATCCCGCCATGGTTCACGCGCCACAGCTCCTCGCCCGTCGCCGGGTCGTAGGCGATCGTCGCGCCGGCGCTGGGGATCACGATCTGGTCCTTGCCGTCGACGCGGATCGTCGTGCCGGTGCCGTAGGCCTTCTTGGCGTCGCCGTCGTCGGTGCCGTAGTCGATGCCACGGTCGCGCTTCCACACGACCCGGCCGTCGCGCGTGTCGATCGCGGCGACGTACTGCACGTCGAAGCCGTCGAAGGGAACGATGAGCAGGTCGCCGTGGATCGTCGGCGACGATCCCGGGCCGCGGTGGTGGTCGCAGGCGAGCCCCTCCTGCTTCCAGAGGATGGCGCCTGTTTCGGTGTCGACGCAGGCGGTGCCGGCCGAGCCGAAGTGGGCGTAGAGCCGCTTCCCCTTGAGCACCGGCGTGCAGGAGGCGTGGCTGTTGAAGGCGTGGGCGAAGGCGGGCTTGGCCGGCTCGAAGAGGGTGACGTCGCGGAGGATCTTGCCGCTGGCGCAGTCGACCGCCACGGCGGAGAGCCGGGTACCGTCCTCGGTGGCGTTGGTCATCCAGACGACGCCGTCGGCGATCACCGGACTCGACCAGGCCTTCCCCGGAATCGGCGTCTTCCAGGCGATGCCCTTCGACTCACTCCACTCGACGGGGAGGGCTCCGTCGTGGGACACTCCGTCGCCGCCGGGGCCGCGGAACTCGCTCCAGGGGGTCGCGGCCTCGACCGCCGCCACGAGCGCGAGCAGGATCGCCGCCGCGGCGAGCGCCCCGCGGCGGGCACGACCGAGGGTGACGCGGGACGACAGGCCCAGACCGGAGGTTCGACGCATGTCCGAGATGATCCGCATGAAACCCGGCTCCGCTTTCGCTGCTTCGCTCGTCCCCGACGCCGCCGTTCAGGATACGCCCCGCGTCGCCGCCCGAACCACCCCCGCCCTGCCCCGGCAGGCGGGAACAGTGGCACTTTTCGCCTGCCTCCTCGCCGCGTCGCTTGCCGCCGGAGCCCGTGCCGGCGACTGGCCGCAGATCCTCGGCCCCGATCGCAGCGGCCGCGCCGCCGCCGACGAGCGGCTCGCCGACGCCTGGCCCGCGGGCGGCCCGAAGGTCGTCTGGAAGCGCGAGGTGGGCCGCGGCTACGCGGGCGTCGTCGTCTCGGACGGCCGGGCGATCCTCTTTCACCGCCGCGGTGGCGAGGAGGTCGTCGAGGCCCTCGATCCGGCCACCGGCAAGACGCTCTGGAGCGATTCCTGGCCCACCACGTTCCAGCCGCAGGTGGGCGGCGGGGACGGCCCGCTCGCCACGCCGACGGTCGCCGGCGACGTCGTGATCTCCTACGGGGCCCAGGGAGTGCTCGCCGCCCACGACGCCGCCACGGGGAAGCGACGCTGGCTGCGGAGGACGCACGAGGAGTTCGCCGCCCAGGAGGGCTACTTCGGTGCCGGCAGTTCGCCGGTGGTGGCCGGCGGGATGGTCGTCGTGAACGTCGGCGGCACGAAGCGCGACGGTGCGAAGGGGGAGGCGGGGCTCGTGGCGTTCAGTCTCGATTCCGGCGCCACCGCCTGGACGGCCACCACGGAGCCGGCGAGCTATTCCTCGCCGGTGCTCGTCGAGGTCGGCGGCCAGCCACGCGTCCTCGCCGTCACCCGCTACCGCTGCCTGCTTCTCGATCCGGCGACGGGCGCGGTGAAGTGGGAGTTTCCCTTCGGGATGCGCGGGCCGACGGTCAACGGCGCGACGCCCGTGCTCGTCGGCCCGGACGCGCTTCTGGTCACCGCCTCCTACGGCATCGGCTCGGTGGGGGCGACGTTCGACGACGCGGGGGTGAAGCGGGTGTGGGAGAACACCACGAGCCTCGCCACGCAGTACTGCACGCCGGTGGTGGTCGGCGACTCGGCGTTCGCCGTCGACGGCCGCGAGGACGGGCCTCCGGGCGACCTCGTCTGCCTCGATCCGAAGTCGGGGAAGGTCCGCTATCGTGAAAAGGGCTTCGGCTACGGCACGCTCCTGGCCGCCGACGGCAAGCTGGTCGTGGCGCGGATCGACGGCTCGATCGTCCTGGTGAAGGCCGACCCGGCGAAGTACGTCGAACTCGGCCGCGCGAAGCCCCTCGGGCCGAACATCCGCGCCCTGCCGGCGCTCGCCGGCGGCAGGCTCTTCGTCCGAGACGACTCGACCCTCGTCTGCCTCGAGCTGTCGGGGGAGTGAGCGGGGAGCCACGGTGACCGGCGTCGCGGTTGGCCGCTTGCCGCACCTCCCGGGCCCTGCGCGCTCGTTTTCAGCGCATGGAGCGGGCCGGGCACCCCGCGGTGCCCGGCCCGGCTGCCGATCGTGGACGCGGCGGGGGGCCGGCTCACACGGCCGTCGACTGCCGACCGCCGCGGCGGGCGCGGCGCTCGAGCAGCGA
>CAWUOA010000466.1:0-2860 GCA_963923225.1 uncultured Planctomycetaceae bacterium | reverse complement strand
CGCACCGACAAGGTGAAGACCTTCGCCGGCGACCTCCACAACCCCACCGGCTTCGAATTCTGGGGCAAGGGGGTGATCGTGGCGCAGGGCCCCGACATCCTCTATCTCGAGGACACCAACGGCGACGACCGCTACGACGTGAAGACCCGGATCATCGGCGGCCTCGACACCGCCGACACCCACCACACCGCCAACAGCTTCACCTTCGATCCCTCCGGCTCGGTCTATTTCCAGGAGGGGACGTTCCACCACTCGCAGCCCGAGACCCCCTGGGGGAGCCCGGTGCGCGTCGCCAACGGCGCGGTCTTCAAGTACGAACCGCGGACCGGCAAGGTCGGCCTCTACACCTCCTACGGCTTCGCCAATCCCCACGGCCACGCCTTCGACGCCTGGGGGAACGACATCGTCGTCGACGGCACCGGCGCCGTCCCCTACTGGGGCTCCGTCTTCTCCACGCGGCTCGATGGCATGGACAAGCACGGCGGCGCGCCGAGCGTCTACGGGCAGCGCACGCGCCCCTGCCCGGGGATCGAGTTCCTCTCGAGCCCCCACTTCCCGGCCGAGTTCCAGGGGAATCTCCTGGTCGGCAACGTGATCGGCTTCCAGGGAATCCTCCGCTACACCTTCAACAAGGGGGACGGCAGCTATCCGGAGGCGACCGAGGCCGAGCCGATCGTCTCCTCGAGCGACCCGAACTTCCGCCCCGCCGATCTCGAGCTGGGTCCCGACGGCGCCATCTACTTCACCGACTGGCAGAACCCGATCATCGGCCACATGCAGCACAACCTCCGCGACCCCAGCCGCGACCGGATCCACGGCCGCGTCTACCGGGTGGTGATGGAGGGCAAGCCGACGGCCAAGCCGGTGCCGATCGCCGGCCGCCCGGTGGCGGAGCTGGTGAAGCTCCTGGCCGACCCGATCGACCGCGTCCGCTACCGTGCCAAGCTCGAGCTCGCCGGCCGCCCCGAAGGAGAGGTCGTGCCGGCTGTGAAGGCCTGGATGGCGAAGCTCGATCCGAAGTCGCCCGGCTTCGAACACGACCGGCTCGAGGGGCTGTGGACGCTCCGTCACTTCGACCAGGTCGATCTGCCGCTGATCGAGCAGGTCCTCACGAGCCCCGACGCCCGGAGCCGGGCCGCCGCGATGCGCGTCCTCGCCGCGGTCGCCGACCGGGCCCCCGACGCGCTCTCGCAGGTGGTGCGCGGTGCGGGCGACGAGAGCCCGCGCGTCCGCCTGGAGGCGGTGCGCACGGCGAGCTACCTCCGCGACCCGGCGGCGGTGGAGGCCCTCGCGGTGGCGTCGCAGTTCTCCTCCGACCGCCACATGGATTACGTCAAGAAGGAGGCGGCCCGGGTCCTCGAGCCCGAGTTCCGCAAGGCCCGCGACGCGAAGCAGAAGATCGCCTTCCGCACCGAAGCCGGCCGCCGCTTCCTCTACGGATCGATGAGCAACGACGAGCTCGCCGCGGAGGCCCGCTCGCCCGACGTCTTCAAGGAGATGCTCCTCCGGCCGGGCCTCGACGAGCGGCTCCGCCAGGAGGCGGTCGAGGGGCTCGCGCAGGCGGGCAACACGAGCGTCGTCCGCGTCGCCATCGACGCCCTCGGCCAGATCGACGCCCGTGACGGCGCGGTCGATCCGGCGACCGTCTTCGACCTGATCCGCGTCCTCCTCTCGCGCCCCGCCTCGGAGCTGGCGGAACTGCGCGGCGACATGGAGCGGATGGCCACCTCCGCCCGGCGGCCGCAGCTACGCCGCATCGGTTACGTGGCGCTCACCGCGATCGACGCCCTCGGCGGCGGCGACCCGGCGGCGAAGGCCTGGGACCTGGCGAAGGCCGACCCGCGCCGGCTCGTCGACTTCGTCGAGGCCCTGCCGCTGGTGAGCGATCCGGGCGTCCGTTCGAGCCTCTACGACCGGATCGTTCCGCTCCTCGACGGCCTCCCCGGCGCCGCCCCGGTGAAGCCGGGCACGGTGGGCCGGTTCGTCCGCGTCGATCTCCCCGGCAAGCAGCGGACGCTGACCCTCGCCGAGGTGGAGGTCTTCTCCGGCAACGACAACGTCGCCCGCTCCGGCAAGGCGACGCAGACCAACGTCGGCGCCGGCGGCGAGGCCTCGCGCGGCATCGATGGCAACACCGACCCCGAATACGCCAAGGGGGGCCAGACGCACACCCAGGAGGGGATCGAGAATCCCTGGTGGGAGGTCGATCTCGGCGGCGCGAAGGCCATCGAGCGGATCGTCGTCTGGAACCGCGGCGACGGCCTCGCCGGCCGCCTCCAGGGCTACACCCTCACGGTCCTCGACGACGGCCGCAACCCGGTCTTCCGCGTGGAGAACCAGCCCGCCCCCGAGCGCTCCTCGGAGATTCCGGTGGCGAGCGAGGAGGCCCGCCTCACCGCCGCGGTGCGCCGGGCGGCCTTCGCGGCGCTGGCCGGCGTCCGCGGCCGGGAGAAGGAGGTCTTCGAGCGGATCTCGCCGTTCATCGTCGATGGCGTCGAGCGCGACGCGGCGATCGCGGCGCTCGAGAAGATCCCCGTGGCCCAGTGGCCCGCCGACCGGGCCGCGCCGATTCTCGGAGCGCTCCTGGGGGCGATGAAGCAGGCGAGCGTCGAGCAGCGTTCGAGCGACGCCGGCCTCGCCGCCTGGCAGTTCGCCGAGAACCTCACCACGCTCCTCCCCGCGGCGGAAGGCAAGGCACGGCGGGCGGAGCTTTCCGACCTCGGCGTCCGCGTCGTCCGCATCGGCACCGTCTACGAGCGGATGAACTACGACAAGGAGACCATCGCCGTCCAGGCGGGGAAGCCGGTCCTGTTCGTGCTCCAGAACGCCGACGTCATGCCCCACAACTTCGTCGTCGCCA
>CAWUOA010000465.1:0-2866 GCA_963923225.1 uncultured Planctomycetaceae bacterium | reverse complement strand
TACCACTACCGCTTCTGGGGGCAGGTGGTGCGTTGGATGGCCTACCGCCGCTCGATGCAGAAGGGGGAGCGGATGCGGCTGCTGTGGACGCCCGAGCAGCCGGAGGTGGGGCAGGTGGTGGCGCTCGACGCGAACGTCGCCGACGCGGTCGGCGAGCCGCTCCAGGCGGGCACCGTCGCGGTGACCGTCACGGCTCCCTCGGGGGCCACCGAGACGGTGCGGCTCCTCGCGCCGGGCGAGCAGGGGGCGTGGGGGGTGTTCTCCGGGAACTGGACGCCGCGGGAGCCGGGGAGCCACGACCTGGTGCTCTCCTGTGCCGAGACGGGCGACCGGCTCGAGGCCCGGATCTTCGTGCAGGGCACGGCGGGGGAGACGCCCGGGGACGCAGCCCGCCCCGACGTCCTCGAGGAGCTCGCCAGGCTCACCCAGGGCTCGGTGACGACCCCCGAGGCGCTGCCCGAATTGGTGGCGTCGCTCGGCGCCCTGGCGGAGATCCCGCCCGAGGTGCGACGGACGAGGCTGTGGGCCCATCCGGCGACCCTCGGCCTGCTCGTCGGGCTCCTGGGGCTTTTCTGGACGGGGCGGAAGTGGGCGGGGCTGGTGTAACTTGAATCAGGCCCGAGGGCCGGGACCGATGATGACCATCCGAAGCCAGATCGCCATCGCCATCCCCGCGGGAGGCCGCGCGTGACGACCGCTCGAGCCACTGCCGCCGCCGGCCCCGAGTCGAGGGAGCGCCTCGCGCTGCCGCCGGGGCTCGTCCGCCAGCTCGACGACCTCCGCTCCCGGGCGCGCCGCATCAAGGGGATCGAGGCGGCGAGCGCGGCGGTGTGCGGCGTCGTCGGCGCCTGGCTCTTTCTCTTCGTCCTCGACCGGCTCCTCGACACGCCCCCCGCCGTCCGCTGGGGAGCGCTCGGTGCGGCCCTCGTCGCCTGCGCGCTGGTGGCACGGTACTGCCGCGACTGGGTGTGGGGGCTTCGCGGCACCGAGCGCCTCGCGCGGCTCGTCGCCCGCCGCTTCCCCTCCCTCGGCGACCAGCTGCTGGGCGCCGCCGAGCTCGTCGGCAGCCGGGGGGAGCAGACTCACTCGCGCGTCCTCTGCGAGGCGGCGATCCGTCAGGTGGCCGACGCGGCCGGCCGGCACGATCTCCACGCGGCGGTGCCTCGGCCGCGCCACCGTCCGTGGGCGGCGGGGGCGCTCGCCGCGGTCGCGGTGGCCGCGGCGGCGGCGCTCGTGGTGCCGGCGGCGGCGGGCAACGCCTGGGCCCGACTCCTCGCCCCGTGGCGCGCCATCGACCGCTACACCTTCGCCCGCGTCGAGGCGATTCCCGATCCGCTCGTCGTTCCGCACGGCGAGCCGATGACGCTGCCGGTCCGACTCGCCGACGGCACCCGCTGGAAGCCGGCGGAGGCGAGCGCCCGGCTCGGCGGAGCGGCGCCGATCGCCGCGGCGCGCGAAGCCGACGGCTATCGGCTGTCGCTTCCGGCGCTCGTCGGGGAGCGGCCGCTCCGCCTGGCGGTGGGGGACGCGCGGCAGCGGGTCACCGTCGTGCCCACGCACCGCCCCGAGATCGTGGCGATCCGGGCACGGGTGCGCCTCCCCGACTACCTCGGCCTGCCGGAGGAGGCGACGCGGAACCTCCGCGGCGGCGGGCTGGCGGTGGTGAAGGGGAGCCGGGTGGCGGTCAGCGCCGAGGTGGACCGGGAGCTGGCGGCGGCGAGCGTCGACGACGCGGCGATCGTGCCGCACGGGGCGGTCATCGACGCCCCCGAGCGCGTCGTCGAGGAGCCGTCCGGGCTTTCGATCGCCTGGGAGGATCGCCTCGGCCTGGCCGGCGCCAAGCCGCTGGTGGTGAATCTCGTCGCCCGCGACGACGAGGCGCCCTCGATCGTCGTCGAGGGGCTCGGCGGCCGCGCGGTGGTGCTCGACTCCGAGACGCTCCGCTTCTCCCTCCGCGCCGGTGACGATTTCGGCGTGCAGGCGGCGGGGATCGAATGGATCGGCGAAGGGGACGCCGACGAGTCGCGCGGCGAGGAGGTGCTGGCGACCGGCGCGCCCGACGCCGCGGCCTTGGATCTCCTCGGGACGTTCTGCCCCCAGGCGCTCGGCATCGCGCCGCAGACGGTGACGGTGCGGGCGTGGGTCGAGGACCGGCTGCCCGGACGCGGCCGGGTGCGGTCGGCGCCGGTCACGATGACGGTGATGAACGCCACCGACCATGCCCTGTGGGTCAACGAGCAGATCGGCCGCTGGCGGCAGCAGGCGGCCGAGGTGCGCGATCGCGAGATGGAGCTGCTCGCGCGCAACGAGGAGCTGCTGGCGCTCGACGCCGCCGATCTCGACGCCCCGGAGCAGCGGAGGGCGATCCGCGAGCAGGCGGCGGCGGAGCGGACCAACGCCCGCCGGCTCGGCCGCCTCGCGGAGGGGGGCGCGGAGCTCGTCCGCCAGGCGATGCGGAATCCCGAGTTCGACGCCGACGCGCTCGACGAGCTCGCCGAGCACGTCGCGACCCTCGAGGAGATGGCCGCGCGGCGGATGCCGGGGGTGGGCGAGCTCCTCGACGCCGCGGCGACGGCCGCGCGGGGAAGCGGCCCCCCGCCGCACACCCCCGGATCGCCGGGCAAGCCCGGGGACCCTGGCCGGCCGGCGGAGTCGGGCGGGACGGCGCCCCCCGGTGAGGCGACCGCCACGGCGCCGCGCGTCGACGCCGGCTCGCCCGCCACCGCGGCCGGGTCGGGCCAGCCCGCGGCGCCCGAGGGGCCCGCGGTGCCGCAGGTCTCCGACAGCGAGTCGTCGCAGGCGGCGAAGGGGGAAGGGGGCGCGGCGAAGGGGGGCGGAGCCTCGGCGCCGGGGAGCCTCGGCCTCC
>CAWUOA010000464.1:0-2875 GCA_963923225.1 uncultured Planctomycetaceae bacterium | reverse complement strand
CCGCCTCCACGCGTCCGTTGCTCAGCGGAGCACGACCCGGGCCTCGTCGGCCTTCGCGGCGCGGACCTCGCCGATCCGCGAGGTCTCGATGCCGCCGTCGCGGAGTCGTGCGGCGATGCTGTCGGCGAAGTGCGGGGAGACGACGAGCACCATCCCCACCCCCATGTTGAAGACGCGATCCATCTCGGCGTCTTCGATCTTCCCGAGCTTCTGCACCCAGGGGAACACCGCCGGCACCTTCCAACTGCCTCGCTCGAGCACCACTTGCACGGAGTCGGGGACGATGCGGGCGAGGTTCTCCTCGAGTCCGCCGCCGGTGATGTGGGCGATGCCGTGGACCGGCTGCTTGACGCGGTAGTGGCGGAGGATGCCGCGCACCGGGCGGGCGTAGAGCCGGGTCGGCTCGAGGAGCGCCTCGGCGACGGTGCGGCCCCCCAGTTCGGCCACGGTGTCGCCGCAGGCGAGTTTGCCGTAGTCGAAGACGGCCTTGCGCACCAGCGAATAGCCGTTGGAGTGGAAGCCGGTCGAGGCGAGTCCGAGGGCGACGTCGCCCGGCTGGATCTGCCGGCCGTCCACGATCCGCTTCCGCTCCACCAGTCCCACGACGAAGCCGGCCAGGTCGTACTCGCCGGAGTGGTACATGTCGGGGAGGATCGCCGTCTCCCCCCCGACGAGCGCGCAGTCGCTCTCCACGCAGGCGTCGGCGATGCCCCGGACGATCTGCTCGAGCAGGTCGGGGTCGTCGTGCGACATCGCCACGTAGTCGAGGAAGAACGCCGGCTCCGCCCCGGTGCAGAGGCAGTCGTTGACGCTCATCGCCACCAGGTCGATGCCCACCGTGTGGTGGACGCCGGCGGCGACCGCGATCTTGAGCTTCGTCCCCACGCCGTCGGTGCAGGAGACCAGGACGGGATCCTCCCAGCCGCGCCGGAAGAGGCCGGGGAGGTCCATCTGGAACAGCGCCGCGAAGCCTCCTTCGGGGCTGATCACGCGCGGGCACTGGGTGCGCCGCATGTGGGCGGGCAGCCGGGCCATGCCCTGGGCGTAGAGCTCGAGATTGACGCCCGACGAGGAGTAGGTCGCGCCCGCCACTGGTGAGTCGTGCCTCGGTGAGGTGTCGCGGATGGAGCCGGCGGTGGGCCGGCGGGGAATGGTATCATCCCCCCGCCATGTCTCCCCGCAAGTCCGGGCCCGCAGCGCGGCGGTCCCACGCCGGCCGGCCTCTCCCCGGCCTCCAGTTCGCCTGCCCCCTCCCCTACGGCGCGATCCTCCGCGACGGCGGGGTGCAGTTCGTCGTCTACAGCCGCTCGGCGACCGGATTGCGGATTCTCCTCTACGACGGCGTGGCCGACACCGAGCCGGCGGAGACGATCGCCCTCGATCCCGAGATCGACCGCTGGGGGGACATCTGGAGCCTCGAGGTGCCGGGCCTCGCCGCCGGCCAGCTCTACCATGTCCAGGCCTCCGGTCCCTTCCAGCCGGAGGTCGGGCAGCGCTTCGACGGACGGGCCCGCCTCGTCGACCCCTACGCCAAGGCGCTGGCCGGCGGGTTTCTCGTCGCCGCCGACGGCACGCTCGTCCCGCCGAAGTGCGTGGTGGTCGACGACGCCTTCGACTGGCAGGGGGACCGCCACCTCCGCCGGCCGCTTTCCGACACCGTGATCTACGAGCTCCATGTCCGCGGCTTCACGGCCGATCCCTCGAGCGGCGTCGCCTCCCCCGGCACCTACTCGGGCGTGGTCGAGAAGATCCCCTACCTGCGGAGCCTGGGGGTCACGGCCGTCGAGCTGATGCCGGTCCACGAGTTCCCCGTCACCGCCATCCCGCCGCTGGTCGGCCGGGGCAACTACTGGGGCTACGACCCGCTGGCGTTCTTCGCCCCCCATCGCGGCTACGCCTCCGGCTCCGAGCCCGGCTGCCAGGTGCGCGAGTTCAAGGAGATGGTCCGCGCGCTTCATGCCGCGGGCATCGAGGTGATCCTCGACGTGGTCTTCAACCACACCGCGGAGGGCAACGAGATCGGTCCGACGCTCTCCCTCAAGGGGCTCGAGAACCGGGTCTATTACATGCTCGAGGGGGGCGGCGGCCGGTACCGCAACTATTCCGGCTGCGGCAACACCGTCAACGGCAACCATCCGGTCGTCCGCGAGATGATCTTCCACTGCCTCCGGCACTGGGTGCACGAATACCACGTCGACGGGTTCCGCTTCGATCTGGCGAGCATCCTCTCGCGCGACCGCAACGGCGAGATCCTCCCCAATCCCCCCGTGGTGGAGCTGATCACCGAGGACCCGCTGCTCGCCGACACGAAGATCATCGCCGAGGCCTGGGACGCCGCCGGGGCCTACCAGGTGGGATCGTTCGCCGGGCTCCGCTGGGCCGAGTGGAACGGCCGCTACCGCGACGACGTGCGGCGGTACTGGCGTGGCGAGCAGGCCCAGACCGGCCACCTCGCCACGCGCGTCGCCGGCTCGAGCGACCTCTACGCGGGCAACGGCCGCCAGCCCTACCACAGCATCAATTTCGTCACCTCCCACGACGGCTTCACCCTCTCGGACCTGGTCACCTACCGCGAGAAGCACAACGAGGCCAACGGCGAGGGGAACCGCGACGGCGACGACAATTCCTTCTCCGAGAACTACGGCCACGAGGGGCCGAGCGACGACGCCGGCATCGCCGCGATCCGCTCCCGCCAGGTGCGGAACATGCTCGCCACGCTGCTCCTCTCGCAGGGGGTGCCGATGCTCGTCGCCGGCGACGAGTGCCGGCGCACGCAGGGGGGCAACAACAACCCCTGGTGCCAGGACAATCCCGTGTCCTGGTTCGACTGGACGTTGGTCGAGAAGCACGCCGGGCTCGTGCGCTTCGTGGGGGA
>CAWUOA010000463.1:0-2880 GCA_963923225.1 uncultured Planctomycetaceae bacterium | reverse complement strand
GACGTCTCCGAGCGTTGACCCGATGCCCCCCCTCGCCCTCGGGCGTCCGGCCGCGAGACGACTCGGTCGGGTCCCGCCGCAGGAACATCGTCAGCCTTTGGCCTGGTGGACGTGAACGTCGCGCTGGGGAAACGGGATCGAGATGCCGTTCCGGTCGAACTCCTTCTTCACCGTGGCGGTGAGATCCCAGAAGACGGTCCAGTAGTCACTCCCCTTCACCCAGGGCCGAACGACGAAGTTCACCGACGAGTCGGCCAGTTCGTTGATCTTGATCAGCGGCGCCGGATCCGCGAGCACCAAGGGGTGCTCCTTGACGAGCCGTTCGAGGAGCGCCTGCACCTTGTCGGTGTCGTCGCCGTAGCCGACCCCGAAGGTCAGATCGACCCGCCGCGTGTCGCTGGCGCTGGCGTTGGTGATCGTGTCCCCCCCGACCTTGGCGTTCGGCACGATGATCACCTTGTTGTCGAACGTCCGGATCGTGGTGGAGAGCATGTTCATCGAGTGCACGATCCCGCTCACTCCGCCGGCATCGACGACGTCGCCGATGTCGAAGGGACGGTAGGCGAGGATCAGCAGGCCGTGGGCGAAGTTGGCGAGCGTGCCCTGCAGCGCCAGGCCGACCACGAACGCGGCTCCGCCGATCAACGCCAGCAGCGGATTGATGTTCACCTCGAGGGCGGACACGGCCACCACGATCCCGACGAGCCTGGTGACCTGACCGACGAAGTTGACGAGGAACGTGCGCAGCAGCGACGACGGTCCCTTGATCCGGGCCAGCGCCTTGCCGGTCAGGCCGCTGAGGATCCGGGAGAGGATCCAGAAGCCGACGAGGATCGCCAGGAACTTGACGATGTTCCACGCCCAGCGGAGCCCGCCCTGGTCGGACACGAGCCAGTTCTTCAGCACGGTCGCCGCCGTGGCCGTGTCCTTGACGTCGACCTCGAGCCCGCTCACCGCCGTCGCATACGTGCGGAACTCGGCCGGATCGCCCCCCTTCTTCTCCCACTCGTCGAGGACCACCCGCAGCTGGTCGCCGAGAATCGTCCGCTGGTCCTGGAGCTCCGCGATCTTCGCGGCCGCCTCCGGGGGAGGCGCCTTCGTCGGATCGGCGTTGCCCTTCATCGCCGCGAGGCGCAACTGGGCGATCTCCGCGACCTTCTCCTTGAGCCGGTCCCGCCAGGCGCCGGCGGCCTCCTCCAATTCGTCCTTCGTCATCGGACGGACGAGGAGCTTGAGGTGGTCGGCGGTCTCGGCCTCCGCGTGGGTGACCGGCTCGTCCGGCACCTCCTCGACCTGCTTCTCCGGCGCCTCCTCGGGCTGCCCGGCGGCAGGAGCCTCCTGCCCCTTGGCCGCGATCGCGAATCCCGACAAGGCGGCGATCGTCACGACGGCGCGGGAGAATCCGATCAAGGTGGAACGACCGGGGGAACGGGCTGGCATCTTCGGGCCTCGGGGAGTGCGGCGGGTGGTGATCAGGGGGCGGGCGCGTCGATGGAGACGGACGACCGCACTCCCCAACTGTTCTTACGGGTCGCCGCGGCGAAACCTGAAACCGACCGAAGAAAAAAAATTGAACGCTGCCTCCCCCGAGGCGACGGCCGCTTCCGGGGCGGTTCCACGAGCGGATTCCGACGTCCGGATCGTTGCATCGACCGGGCCGAGGGCTATCTTCGGAAAGCAACGATCGCGGCGGCGCGGAGCGTCGCGTGGGCCCGCTCTCCCCCGGAAGGGTTCCGTATTCCGCGATCGTTCCGGATGCGTCCACGCGACGGCCATGCCGCCCGATGGACTCCGGTCGGGGCCGACATCGTCAGGACGATCAGGAGCGCCGCCATGGTTTCTTCTCTCCGTGGAATCTTCGTCGCCCTCGCCGCGACCGTGCTGACGCTCGCCTCGACTCCGGCGGGATTCGCGCAGGATCGTGACGGCGGGGCCGCGACGGCGACGAAACCCGAGTACGTCGCGCCCCCCGCGGGGTCGCCGGTCACCGCACCCCGCGCGCGGTCGACGCCGCTCATCGGCCTCCACGCCGATCACTTCGAACCGGGGGCGAAGGGGCGGTCGCTTCTCGAGCAGGTCGGACGCGACGGCGTGCCTCGCCAGCCGAAGCTCTCGGCCAGGGAGCGGGCGGTGGAGACGGCGTTCGCGGAGTGGATCGAGGAGGATCCCGAGCGAGCGGCCGACGCGGCGTTGTTGCTGGCCGGAGCGCTCGGCAGCGCGGAGCAGCCGGTGTTCGAGGTGGACGGCATCAAACGATTGGTGCCGGAGTACGGCAGCGGCGTGAGGGCCGCGTCCCCCGAAGAGTACACCTTCCGTTTGGAGCACAACCATGCCCTCCACCCGGCGGCGGTGTTGCTCGCACGCCTCGCGTTCATCCACCGGCTCGACGAACTGGCAGCCCTCCCGGCGGGCGATCCGCTGAAGCGGGTGTTCGTCACCAACGGCGGCTGTGCCGCGGGCAAGGGCAGCCTGACCGACATCGTGAAGAACGCGCTCGGCGACAAGGCTGTGTTCGGGGCGGTGTGGGATGCGGCGGGCGAGGGGGACGCCCTCGAGAACGACTGGATCCTCCGCGCCGCGACCGAACGCGGCATCGACGTCGTCTTCGGCTACGCACAAGCCGACCCGGTCACCCGCTACGAAGGCGTCCTCATCCGCGGGGAGGACTTCGGCCGGGTCGTCGACGTGATGACCTTCGTCAACAGCTACGCCGATGGGACCGGCGTCTTCCGCGACTTCCTGGCGTCGGAGGGATACCGCCGCGCGGTCGCCGAGGGGCGGGCGATGGCATTCGGCATCGATCCCGGAGAGTTCGACCTCGCCTCGCTCAAGGACAAGTCGAAGCCGGCCTTCCCGAACCTGCGGGATCTCAATCCCCGC
>CAWUOA010000462.1:0-2880 GCA_963923225.1 uncultured Planctomycetaceae bacterium | reverse complement strand
CGGTCTGGACTTCTTTGTCCGATTCGGGGGACGGGGCTCGCAGCCCCATGCTCGTTTCGACAATTGATCAGGAGCAGCACCGTGATGGCCTTCGCTCGTTTCCGCGGTATCGGCCTCCTCGCCACGGCCTGCGTGGGGCTCTCGGCCCTCGCCCGCTTCACCGGGGCCGAATCGCCTCCGGCCGCCGTGCCCTCGGCGCCGCTCTCCTACAACAAGGACATCCGGCCGATCCTCGTCGAGAATTGCTTCTCCTGCCATGGCGCCGACAGCGCCTCGCGCAAGGCCGGCCTCCGCCTCGATCAGCGCGACGCGGCCATCGACTTCGGGACCCTCGTCCCCGGCGATCCCGATTCGTCGACGTTCCTCGACCGGGTCTGCTCCGACGACCCCGACGACGTCATGCCGCCGCCGGCGACGAAGAAGGTGCTCACCCCCGAGCAGAAGCAGATGCTCATCCGCTGGGTGAAGGAGGGGGCGGAGTACGAACCGCACTGGTCCTACATCCCGCCGCGCCGCCCCGATCTCCCGGCGGTGAAGAACGAGGCCTGGGTCCGCAATCCGATCGACCGTTTCATCCTCGCGCGCCTCGAGGCGGAGGGGCTCGCCCCCGCTCCCGAGGCCGACAAGCGCACGCTCGCCCGCCGTGCGGCCCTCGACCTCACCGGCCTGCCGCCGGAGCCGGCGCTGGTCGAGGCGTTCGTCGCCGACCGGGCCCCCGACGCCTACGAGCAATACGTCGACCGGCTCCTCTCCACGCTCGACTGGGGCGAGCACCGGGCCCGCCACTGGCTCGACTACGCCCGCTACGGCGACACCAACGGCATCCACATCGACAACTTCCGCGAGCTGTGGGCCTACCGCCAGTGGGTGGCGGGCGCCTTCAACCGCAACATGCCGTTCGACGAGTTCACGATCCTCCAGCTCGCCGGGGATCTGGTGAACGCCGAGAATCCCTCCCTCTCCGACGAACAGAAGCTCGACAACCAGATCGCCAGCGGCTTCAACCGCTGCAACATCACCACCAGCGAAGGGGGCGCGATCGACGAGGAGTACCGCGTCCTCTACTGCCGCGACCGCACGGAGACCACCGCGGCGGTGTGGATGGGGATCACGACAGGCTGCGCCGTCTGCCACAACCACAAGTTCGACCCGCTCTCGTCGCGCGAGTTCTACGAGCTCTCCGCGTTCTTCAACAACACCACGCAGCCGGCGATGGACGGCAACGTCCACGACACGCCGCCGATCGTCGCGGTGCCCAAGCCCGACGACCTGCCCCGCTTCCTCGCCGTCGACAAGGAGCTGCCCCAGGCCCGCGCCGCGGTCGAGGCCCGCAAGGGATCGGCCCGGCCGGAGTTCGACGCCTGGGTCGGCGCGGCCACCGCCGACACCGTCCGTGCGCTGCTTCCCAAGGACCATCCCGCCGCCGAGCTTCCCCTCGGCGAGGGCCGGGGCAACGTGGCCCACGTCCGCGTCGGCACGAGCGTCGTCGACCTTCCGCTCACCGCCGAGACGGGCTGGCAGGCCGGCCCCGCCGGCGCCTCCGGCCTCCTCCTCCAGGGGAAGGCGGCCGACGTGCCCGACGTCGGCGACTTCGAGCACGACCAGCCCTTCGCGGTCACCTTCTGGGTGCGGCCGCCGGCCAACGACACCGCCTACGCCGTCGTCGCGCGGATGGACGACGCCCAGGCCTACCGCGGCTGGGACGCCTGGATCCAGAGCCGCCGCGTCGGCATGCACATGGTCCACGCCTGGCCCGACGACGCCTTCAAGGCGTCGGCCAAGGACCAGCTTCCCGCCGACACGTGGACCCAGGTGGCGATCGTCTACGACGGCTCGGGCCGTCCCGAGGGGCTCAAAGTTTTCTACGACGGCAAACCGCAGGGGATGAACGTCGAGACGAACACCTTCAAGAAGAACACGATCAAGAACCAGGTGCCGTTCACGATCGGCAGCCGCACGCCGGGCTCCCCCGCCTCCGGCGTCGGCGTGGCGGGGATCGCCGTCTGGCCGCGGGCCCTCTCCGACGGCGAGGTGGAGGGGATCGTCCGCGGCCGGGCGCTTTCGGATCTCGTGCGGATCGCCCCCGCCGATCGGCCGGCCGCCGCCGGCGCGCTCTACGACTGGTGGCTCTCGAGCGCCGACGAGCCCTTCAAGGCGGCCAGGGCCAAGGTCGGGGCCCTCGAGGCGGAGCACGCGGAGATCCGCCGCCGCGGCACCGTGGCCCACGTGATGAACGAGAAGGCCGAGCCTGCCAAGGCCTGGATTCTCGCCCGCGGGGAGTACGACAAGCGCACCGACGAGGTGCAGCCCGACACCCCCGACATCCTCCCCGCCTTCCCGGAGGGCCAGCCGCGCAACCGCCTCGGCCTCGCCCGCTGGCTGCTCCTGGCCGACCATCCGCTCACCGCGCGGACGACGGTCAACCGCTTCTGGCAGGAGGTCTTCGGCACGGGCCTGGTGCGCACCAGCGCCGATCTCGGCGTCTCCGGCGAGCTGCCGAGCCACCCCGAGCTCCTCGACTGGATGGCGGTGGAGTTCCGCGAGCGCGGATGGAACGTGAAGGCGTTCTTCAAGATGCTCGTGACCAGCGCCGCCTACCGGCAAAGCGCCGCCACGACCCCCGACAAGCTCGCCAAGGACAACGCCAACCGGCTCCTCTCGCGCGGACCCCGCTTCCGCATGGACGCCGAGATGGTGCGCGACTACGTCCTCGCCGCGAGCGGCCTGCTCGTCCGCCAGGTGGGGGGACCGAGCGTGAAGCCCTACCAGCCCGACGGCGTCTGGGAGGCGGTGTCGATGGGGGGCAACACCAACACCTACAAGCGCGACACCGGCGACGCCCTCTACCGCAAGAGCATGTACTGGTTCTGGAAGCGGACC
>CAWUOA010000461.1:0-2886 GCA_963923225.1 uncultured Planctomycetaceae bacterium | reverse complement strand
CGGGCGGGTGGGCGGCGCGCCGACGACCGTCGCGGGCACCGGCGGCGGCAGGCGTCCGCCCCCCTCCGTGGCCAGCGGCACCGGAGCGGACCGCTTCGGCACCGGGACGCCGGGGATCGGGGGCACGGCGGGGGCGGCGGTCGCGGCCGCGACGGCCTGGCCGGGAGGAGCGCCCGGGGCCTGTGGACGGCTCTTGGCGAGGAGACGCTCGAGTTCGACGCGCGTCGTGGCGCCGTTGATGCGGTCGATCTCCTGCCCCTTCACGAGCAGGACGTAGCAGGGGACTCCGGTGACGCCGAAGCGCCGGACGAGGTCCCCCTCGCGATCGACGTCGACGCGACGGACCACCCAGCCTGCGGCGGCGATCTCGTCGATCAGCGGCGCCATCGAGCGGCAGGGCCCGCACCAGGTGGCGGAGAAGTCGAGGAGCACCACGTCGGTGGGGGCGAGCGCCCCGGCCGCTGGAGGCGATGCCGGCGGGGCGGCGTGTGCCACGCCGAGAGCGATCACCCAGCACACGGCGGCACGGAGGAACGACTTCATCCGGGGCTCCGGGATCGGTGGCCGGGGTGACTGTTTCGGCGGCTCCCGCGGCGGGCGGAAGCGGCGGGATAGTGCCGGGGGACCGGGCGACGGGCAAGGCCATTTTCGTTCTCGTCCGCTCTCCGCGCCCGCCCTCCTTTCCCACCTTCCGCGCGGTATCGCCGCGGCGGGCCGGGTCCTACAATCCCGCTGCACACGCCCCGCCGTTCCGGCACAGCCCCCCGCACCCGCCGCCATGCACGCTCCCGACCGCCGCCGGATCCTCGTCACCTCGGCGCTGCCCTACGCCAACGGCCGCATTCACCTCGGCCATCTGGTGGAGTACATCCAGACCGACGTCTTCGTCCGCTTCCAGAGGCTCCGCGGCAACGACTGCATCTATCTCTGCGCCGACGACACCCACGGCACCGCGATCATGATCCGGGCCCGCGCCGAGGGACGCTCGGAGCGGGAGCTGATCGCCGCGATGCGCGACGACCACCTCGCCGACTTCGCCGGCTTCCAGGTGGCCTTCGACCACTACGGCAGCACCGACAGCGACTCCAACCGCCGCCTGTGCGGCGAGATCTGGAAGGCGCTGCGCGCCCGGGGCCTCGTCGCGGAGCGCGACGTGCAACAGCTCTTCGATCCGCAGGCCGGGGTGTTCCTCGCCGACCGGTTCGTGAAGGGCACCTGCCCCCGCTGCGGCGCGGCCGATCAGTACGGCGACGCCTGCGAGAAGTGCGGCGCCACCTACTCGCCGGCCGACCTCGTCGATCCCCGGAGCACCCTCTCCGGCGCCCGGCCCGAGGTCCGTTCCGCCGCGCACCTCTTCGTGCGTCTCGAGCCGATGCAGGGGTTCCTGCGCGAGTGGACGCGGGCCTCCGGCGCCCTCGACCCGCGCGTCGCCAACTACCTCGCCGGCCACTTCCTCGGTGAGACGCTCCGCGACTGGGACGTCTCCCGCCCCGCCCCCTATTTCGGCTTCGAGATCCCCGACGCGCCGGGACACTACTGGTACGTCTGGTTCGACGCGCCGGTGGGCTACGTCGCCGCCACCGACGAGTGGGCCGCGTCGCGCGGTGGCTCCTGGGAGGCGTGGTGGAAGCCGGGCGTTGGAAACGACCCGGCGGCGGAGATCCACCACTTCATCGGCAAGGACATCACCTACTTCCACACCCTGTTCTGGCCGGCGATGCTCGAGGCGGCCGGGCTGTCACTGCCCACCAAGGTGCGGATCCACGGATTTCTCACCGTCAACGGCGAGAAGATGTCGAAGAGCCGGGGGACGTTCCTCCTGGCGCGGACCTACCTCGACCACCTCGATCCGGCGGCGCTGCGCTACTACTACGCTTCGAAGCTCTCCGGCGACATCGACGACATCGACCTGAACCTCGAGGAGTTCGCCGCGAAGGTGAACTCCGACCTCGTCGGCAAGGTGGTGAACCTCGCCAGCCGCACGGCGCGGTGGCTCGAGGCCACCGGCCTGGCCGAACGCTGGCCGGAGGACGGCGGCCTCTTCGCCCGCGCGGCCGTCGACGGCGCCGAGATCGCGGCGGCCTACGAGGCCTGCGACTTCGCCCGCGCCATGCGCCTGGTGATGGCCGCGGCCGACCGGGCCAACGCCTGGATCGACGCCGAACAGCCGTGGAAGCTCGCCAAGGCGGGGCCCGAGGCCGCCGGCCGCCTCCGCGACGTGGCCACCGTGGCGCTGAACCTCTTCCGCCAGCTGGTCGTCTATCTCGCGCCGGTGCTGCCGAAGCTCGCCGAGGAGACCGGAGCCCTCGTCGGGGGCCCGATCCGCTCCTGGAGCGAGTCGCAGGAGGTGCTCCTCGGCCTCCCGGTCGCGCCGTTCAAGCCGCTCGCCCGTCGCGTCGAGCCGGCGCAGATCGAGGCCTTCCTCGCCGCCTCGAAGCCGGCCGAGCCGGCCCCTTCCGCACCCGTGTCCGTCCCGCCCCCTTCCGGAGCCCCCGCCGTGACCGCCGACTCGCCCGAGCCGATCGCCGCCGAGCCCCTCGCCCCGCAGTGCACGATCGACGACTTCACGAAAGTCGACCTCCGCGTGGCGCGGATCCTCTCCGCCGAGGAGGTGCCGGAGGCGAAGAAGCTCCTCAAGCTCACCGTCGGCCTCGGCGGCGACCAGACGCGCACGGTGTTCGCCGGCATCAAGGGCTTCCACGATCCGGCCGCGCTCGTGGGGAGGCTCGTGATCGTGGTGGCGAACCTCGCCCCACGACAGATGAAGTTCGGCACGAGCGAGGGGATGATCGTCGCCGCCAGCGGCGCCGGCGCCACCGGCGTCTACCTCCTCACCCCCGACTCAGGCGCCCTGCCCGGCATGCGCCTCCGCTGAGCGCCTCCGCC
>CAWUOA010000460.1:0-2889 GCA_963923225.1 uncultured Planctomycetaceae bacterium | reverse complement strand
ACGTCCTCGGTGAAGTTGGTCGGCACCGAGACGTTCACGTAGGGCATCGTCCCCTGGGCGGGGATCGGATTGGCGGCGGGGATCTCGAAGACCAGGTCGGGCGTGCCGATCGTCCACCCCTCGGGGAACTCACGCGGGGTCGGCTCCGGGCCGTCGCCGCGCGGCGCCCCGGCGGCGGCCCAGGCGAGGAGCTTCGCCCGGTCGGCGGGGGAGAGGCGGCGGTCGTTGGAGAAGTGGCCGTGGCGCGGGTCGGCGTGCCAGGGGGGCATGCGCCGGTTCTCCACCACCTCGGCGATCATCGCCGAGCGGCGGAAGGCGTCGTCGTAATCGACGAGCGAAAACCCTCCCACCTGCCCGGGGCGGTGGCAGGCCTGGCACTTCGACTGCATGATCGCGGCCACGTCGCCGGTCCAGGTGACCGGGCCGTCGACGGGGGGCGTCGGCTCGTGCTCGTCGAGCCAGGCGGCGATCTCGGCGCTCGCCGGCCGGACGCGGTCGAGTTCGGCGAGCTTCGAGGGCTCGGGCTTGACCTTCGTCAGCCGGCATCCGGAGACGGGCGTGCCCTTGGGATCGATCCGCCTGGGAGCGCCGTCGAGGACCGCGTCGATCGCGCCGACGAGCCAGGCATGGCGCGGCTCGGGGAGCGACGAGTCGTAGCCGTACTGGTCGTCGATCGCGCCGCGGTAGCGGATCACCGCCCGGGCGTCGACGAGGATGCAGTCGTTGGACCGCTCCACCATCAGGGCGTCGGCGACGACGTTGCCGGCGTCGTGGAGCACGGGGACCTTCACGTCGCGCTCGGCCGCCCAGGCTTTCAGCTCCTCGGCGGTCTCGCCCGCCCCGGAGGCGACGGCGAAGAACAGGATCCCCTTCTCCTTGTAACGGGCGGCGAGCTCGCCGATCCGCGGGAGGTACTTGTCGCCGAGCGGACAGCCCGGCGACACGAAGACGAGCACCGCCCCCTGCACCTTCTCCAGGCCCATCAGCTGGCCGAGGAAGCCGTTGGCCCGACCGAGGCCGTAGAACCAGACCTCCTCGCCGGAGGCGACATTGGGGAGGCGGAAGTCGCCCGCCCGCGTGCCGACGAGCCGGTCGACGACCGCGGCGCCATCCGCGGCCTCTTCGGCGCGGGCGGGAGAGCGCGGGGCGGCGACGGCGCCGGCCAGGGCCAGCAGCGCCACGGCGGCGACGCGGGCGGCACCGGGCAGGCCGGCGGTGCGGCCGCGGAGCGACGGCGATCCGTGAGGGGAAGAGGACGGGTCCCGGCGTGACATCGGTGCGGCTCCGGCGAATGAAAACGACCGCGCGGGCGGAGGCTCCATCGTAGGCCGTCCGGCAGGGGGATCAAAGGCCGGCGGAGGCTGGGCCGGGCCCCCGCCGGGGGCCCCGGGGCGGGCTGCGTATGATGGGAGCCCGATCGTCCCCCCCGTCCACGACAGGTTTTCCGGCAGGAGCCCCCATGAAGCCCCGTGAAGTGCTGGCGATGTGCCGCGAGAAGGAGGTCAAGGCGGTCGACTTCCGCTACGCCGACTTCCTCGGCGGGTGGCAGCACCTGACGATCCCCGTGGGGAAGCTCGAGGAGGATTCGTTCACCGAAGGCCTCGGCTTCGACGGCTCGAGCCTCAAGGGCTGGCAGAGCGTCGACCAGAGCGACCTGCTGCTCGTGCCCCAGCCCGACACCGCCGTGGTCGATCCGTTCACGGCGTTGCCGACGCTCTCCATGATCTGCAACGTGCAGGACCCGGTGACGCGCGAGGACTATTCGCGCGATCCGCGTCACGTGGCCCGCAAGGCGGTGGCCTTCCTGCGCGAGACCGGGATCGCCGACACCTGCAACGTCGGCCCGGAGGTGGAATTCTTCGTCTTCGACGAGGTGCGCTACGACCAGAACGCGCACGAGGGCTACTACCACGTCGACTCGGTCGAGGCGGAGTGGAACCGCGGCCGTGACGAGCGGCCGAATCTCGGCGGCAAGCTCCGCTTCCAGGAGGGCAACGGCGCCGTGCCCCCGCGCGACCGGATGATGGATCTGCGCAACGAGATGATGCAGATCATGATCCAGTCGGGGATCGACGTCGAGGCCCAGCACCACGAGGTGGCCACGGCCGGGCAGTGCGAGATCGACATGCGCTACCAGGATCTCGTGCGCATGGCCGACCAGGTCTGCCTCTACAAGTACATCGTCCGCAACGTCGCCCGCCGCCACGGCAAGTCGGCCACCTTCATGCCCAAGCCGATCGTGGGGGACAACGGCTCGGGGATGCACGTCCACTTCTCGCTGTGGAAGGAGGGGGAGCCGCTGTTCGCCGGCGACGGCTACGCCGGCCTCTCGCAGACGGCGTTGTGGGCCATCGGCGGGATCCTCCGCCACGCGCCGGCCCTCCTGGCGATCACCAACCCCACCACCAACAGCTACAAGCGGCTCACTCCGGGGTACGAGGCGCCGGTGAACCTCACCTACTCCCTCCGCAACCGCTCCGCCGCCCTCCGCATCCCCACCTACTCCAAGCTCGCCCGTTCCAAGCGGTTCGAGTTCCGTTGCCCCGATCCGACCTGCAATCCCTACCTGGCCTTCGCCGCGATCCTCATGGCGGCGATCGACGGCATCGAGAACCGCACCCCGCCGGGCGAGCCGCTCGACCGCGATCTCTACCGGGCGCCGGCCAAGGACCTCGCCCACCTCACGCAGGCGCCGCAGACGCTGCAGGAGGCGCTCGACGCGCTGGAGAAGGACCACGCCTTCCTCCTCCGCGGCGGCGTCTTCACCCCCGACGTCATCGAGCAGTGGATCCGCTACAAGCGGCAGCGCGAGGTGGCGCCGATGCGGCGGCGGCCGCATCCGTACGAGTTCTGCCTCTATTACGACGCGTAGGTTGAGTCCGGCCTCCC
>CAWUOA010000459.1:0-2893 GCA_963923225.1 uncultured Planctomycetaceae bacterium | reverse complement strand
CCGAGCCTTCCCGATGACCACCCGCTCCGCCGCGCTCCCCGATCCCACCCCGGCTGGCGCGATCGTCGTCTGCCAGATGGAGGTCGTTCCGGGGAACCCCGAGGCGAATCTCGCCCGGATCCTCCGCGGGATCGACGAGGCCGCGGCCGCCGGGGCGTCGCTGGTGCTGTTCCCCGAGATGGCCCTCCCTGGCTACCTCGTCGGCGACGAGTGGGAGAACGACGCCTTCCTCCGCGATCTGGCGGGGATGAACGACGAGATCGTCGCCCACACACGCGGCCGATGCGCCGCCGCCTGGGGGAGCGTGCGGGCGGTGTTCGGCGCCCATGAGCCGGTGCTCGGCCGGGTGCCGGCGCTCGGATCGCGCGGCGAGGACGGCCGGACGCGGAAATACAACGCCGCCTTCGTCGCCGTCGATGGCAGGCCGGCGGGGAACGGCGTCTTCTCCGGCTTCACGCCGAAGTCGCTCTTGCCGAAGTACCGCGAGTTCGACGACGCGCGGCATTTCCACGCGCTGCCGCTGTTGGCCGCCGAGATCGGCCTGGCCCCGGGGGAGCTCGTGGCGCCGTTCGAGCTCCCGATCGGCGGCCGATCGCGCCGGGTGGGGGTCGTCCTCTGCGAGGACATGTGGGACGACGACTACGCCTTCAAGCCGGTCGACGTCCTCCTGGCGAAGGGGGCGGAGGTGATCGTGAATCTTTCCGCGTCCCCCTTCGGGATCGGCAAGCAGGCGAAGCGCGACCGGGTGCTGGCCGCCAAGAGCCGCGGCTGCGAGTTTTTTTACGCCAATGCCACGGGCTCCCAGGACAACGGCAAGAACGTGTTCCTGTTCGACGGGGCGAGCCCCGTGTACGTCGACGGCCGGAAGGTGGCGCAAGGTCCGTCGTTCGCCGAGGCGGCGGTGACCAACGCGAGCGGGCTGGCCGCTGAGCTGTCTGAGATCGCCCAGATCCATGCGGCGATCGTCGCCGGACTGCGCGCCACGTTCGCGCGGATCGGCGCGAAGCAGGTGGTGGTCGGGCTCTCGGGGGGCATCGACTCGGCCGTCGCGGCCACGCTCTGCGTGGAAGCGCTCGGCAAAGAGCACGTCGTCGGCGTGACGATGCCGAGCCGCTTCAACACCGCCACCACGCAGAACCTCGCGCGGGATCTCGCCGGGAGGCTCGGCATCCGTTTCCTCGTGGCGCCGATCGAGGAGGCGGTCGATCTCAGCCGCCGGCAGATCGCCGGGCTCACCGGCGCGGCCGTGGCGGGGCTCGTCGACGAGAACATCCAGGCCCGCGATCGCGGCAGCCGGCTGCTCGCGGGGCTCGCCGCGCAGCTCGGCGCCATCGATCGCCAGGGCACGGTGTTCACCAACAACGGCAACAAGACCGAGGTCGCCCAGGGCTACTGCACGCTCTACGGCGACGTCGGCGGCGCGGTGGCGCCGCTCGCCGATCTCTACAAGACGCAGGTCTACGCCCTCGCCCGGCATCTCAACGCCACCCGCGGCGATCCGATCCCGGCGGGGATCCTCGCGGTGAAGCCGACGGCGGAGCTCTCCGAGGCGCAGAACCCCGACCGCGGCGGCGGCGATCCGTTCCAGTTCGAGTACCACGACAAGCTGCTCTACCAGATGGTGGAGCTGCGCCGCGATCCGGAGGAGATCCTCGCCGACTTCGCCGCCGGAAGGCTCGGGGAGAAGCTCGGCCTCGCGGCGGGCAAGACCATCGTGGGGACCTTCTTCCCCGACGCGGCGGCGTTCGTGGCCGATCTCGAGCTGGTCTGGCGGCGCTTCAAGGGGAGCTTCTTCAAGCGGGTGCAGGCGCCGCCGATCGTGACGGTGAGCAAGCGGGCCTTCGGCTTCGATCTCCGCGAGGCGCAGCTTCCCGCCCGCTTCACGCGTGGCTACGCACGGCTCAAGGAAGAGGTGCTCGGACGCCCGGCCGGCGGCGGGTGAGACGGGCTATACTCCCCCCCGTCACCAGGCCGCCGTCGCGCGGCCCGACGATGTCAGGGGGAGTGAGCGATGCGCGTGATTCGAGCGGCATGGGCGGTGGCGGTGGTTTGCGTGGTGATGCTCCGCGGGACAGGGGCGGCGCTCGCCGCCGAGCCGGTCCGGGTGATGAGCTACAACATCCGCTACGGCACCGCCGACGACGGCGAGAACGCCTGGCCGAAACGGAAGCAGCTCCTCGCCGACACGGTTTCGAAGTTCGACCCCCATCTCCTCGGCACGCAGGAGACGCTCGCCTTCCAGCGCGACGAGCTCCTCGGCCTCCTCCATCGGTACCAGGCCGCCGGCGTCGGCCGCGACGATGGGAAGGAGAAGGGGGAGATGGCGGCGCTGTTGTGGCGCACCGACCGCTTCGAGAAGCTCGCCGGGGGCGACTTCTGGCTCTCCCCCACGCCCGACGTGGTCGGCAGCAAGGGCTGGGACGCGGCGCTGCCGCGGATCGCCACCTGGGTGAAGCTCGCCGACAAGACCGACGCGGCGGCGCAGCCGCTGCTCTTCGTCAACACCCACTTCGACCACAAGGGTGCAGAGGCGCGGCGCGAGTCGGCGGCGCTGCTCCGCCGCCGGATCGCGGAGCTCGGGAAGGGCTGCCGGATCGTCGTCACCGGCGACTTCAACACCGGTGAAGGCACGCCCCCCTACGAGACGCTCTTCGCGGCCGACGGAGAGACCCCCGCGGCGCTCGTCGACACGTTCCGCGTGGCGGTGCCCGAAGCCGGCGCGGCCGGCCCCGAGGGAACCTTCACCGGCTTCGACGCCAGGAACACCGGTGGCGACCGCATCGACTGGATCGGCTGCTCGCGCGACTGGACCGTCGCGGCCGCTGGGATCGACCGCACGGCCCGGCTCGGCCGCACCCCCTCCGACCATGCCGCCGTGACGGCGGAGCTCCGT
>CAWUOA010000458.1:0-2895 GCA_963923225.1 uncultured Planctomycetaceae bacterium | reverse complement strand
GGCCGAACCCTCGCCGCGTGCGAGGTCGATGAATCGGTATCCATCCGGCTCCGACCATCCCAGCAGCTTCCCGTCGCGGGTCACGGCCGGCTTCGCGCCGGTCGCCGAGCGGGGCAACGAGAAGACCACCCCGCCGGTGGCCGCGTCGAAGAGCTGCAAGGCGGGCACCATCTCACACGCCGTGGAGACGATCCGCTTCCCGTCGGCCGTGAAGATGCCCCCGTGGACGTAGCAGGGAAACGGCCCCGCCTTGCACTGCATGCCACCCCCGGCGACGTCGAACACCGCCAGCAGCTTGTTGACGTTTCCACGCGGGGCGCTGGCGATCCGTGCGCCGTCCGGGCTGAACTCGAGCCCCATCGTGTACGACGCATGCCTCATGGAGCCGGTCTGCCTGCCGGACTTGGCGTCGAACAGGAGGATGTCGAACATGCCGCCCGTCGCGATCAGGTCGCCCTTCGGGCTGAACGCCAGCCCTTCGCCGAAGTTGTACCGCTCCCCGACGTCGGCCACTTTCGTCGGGCCGGCATCGGCCAGTGACCAGAGCTCGAGTTTCGACGCACCTTCGGCGACGAAGGCCGATCCGTCGGGAGCGACGGCGATTTCCCGCACGGGATTCGTGCCCAGCGAGGCGGTCGCGCGGCGCTCCCACGTCTTCGCATCCCACGCCACGACCGTGCCGTTCTCGTATCCGCCGACGAACGTCGTGCCGTCCAGGCTGAAGGCGCCCGACCAGATCGCCCCCCCGCCGTCGTGCGTCACGATCCTCTCCGGCGCGTCCGGGTCGCCGAGATCGTGGACCCGCACGCTCCCGTCACGGCAGATGAAGGCGATCCGTCGGTCGGCCGGATTCAGCACCCCGTAGCGCGTGTCGACCTTCGGCGCCGCGATCGTGCGCACCAGGTCGGGGGCGGGTCCTCCGTCGCGAGCCGCCTCCGCACGGGCGACGAGATAGTCGTATTCGAAGCCCCGCTGTGACTCGTCGGTGGCTTCGAGTCTCCGCCGCGCCTCCGCGATCCTTCCGGCGTCCAGGTCGGCCTGCGCCGCCGTGATCGCGGCGGCATGGTCTCCGGCTGCCTTCGGCGTCGGCGCTCGGGCGAACCCGATTCCGCACGCCGTCAGGATCCAAACGAAACTCGCTGCGGCACGCATGAGCGATGGCCCGACGTTCATGGTCTTTTCTCCACGACTCTTTTCGAAACCGGCACCACCCGTTGGCGGCCCCCATTCTCATCCATTGCCGCCATCCCGTCGCCGGGCGGCTCCCCCGGGATCGCGGCCGGGCCGTGGCACCCCATCAGGCGCCCGGGCGCCTCGCTCCGGCGATCACCTTTTCCGCCTCGGCCTTCAGCCTGTCATACGTCGCGGCGTAGTCGGCACACTTCCGATCCGCGCTCGCGTGCCCGCACTTCACCCTGCCGGCGCCCTTGCCGGTGAACTCGAACCATTCCTCGCCCCCGGACCATGCGAAGCGTGTCCATGGGCCCCAGGCCGCGCCCTCGACGCCGGGAAGGCCCACCTCCAACAGCGCGTACTCCTCCGCCGCCAGCATGTTCCACGGCAGCTTCAGCCGCTCGAGCTTGCCGAGCCCGAGCACCGGCAGCGCCGCCGGGTAAGCGGCCTTGGTGACGATCCGACCGAAGGAAAGGACCTCCAGGTTCGGCAGCCCGCGGAGGAACTCGAAGTCGGCGATCGGCTGCTTCCAGTCGAGCGTGCCGTCGATTCGCAGATACCGCAGCGAGGAGAGGCCGGCCAGTCCGCCGAAGTCGCTCACCCGCCGGAGATTCTCGACGTGCAGGGACTTGAGCCGGGTCAAGGATCGAAGCGGCGACAGGTCGGAGAAGCCGGAGACATATTCGAGAACGAGCTCCTCGACGTTCGTAAGCGCGCCCAAGAAGCCGATCTCCTCGGGCCGCGCGTGCGTGATCCGCAGTCGCTTCAAGGCGGACAGTTCGGCGATGGCGTCGAGCTGCTCACGGCTCGGGCCGTGGAGCGTCAGCTCCTCGAGATTCGGAAACGTGAAGACGTTCCGCCACGTTTCGTCGTCGGCGCCGATGGTCGCGACGGTGATCCGGTCGTCGCCCGCCGGCACACCGTCGATCCCGAACGCGTAGCGATCCCGGTTGGGAACGACGGTCCAGTAGTCCCCCTCGCGGTCGAGAAGGTCGCCGAAATGGTGCTTCATGCCCGCCCCGTCGATTCACGTCGATCGCGCCCGCCGGGCCCGAGCGATCGACGCGGGAAGACCGAATCAGCCGGTGTCGCCGGCGCACTCTCGCGACGCTCCATCCCTTCCGCCGTCGGATGCGGCGTCTCACTCGGCATCGTCGTCTCCCGCCTGGCCGCGGCTTCCGGCCAGGAGCTCGGCCAACGACCCGGCCCACGGCTCCACGTCCATCCCGTCGTGGCAGTAGGCGAACACCCCTCCCGTGTCCGCATCGACGAACAGCAGGTCACCGTCGGGATCTTCACCGATGCAGAACCCGCGGGCCAATCGGTCCAGGGGGAATCCCTGCTCGAGGAGCCCCTCGGACGCCCCGCCGCCGTGGACGGCGTCGGCCGCCCGCAGCAACTCGGCATGCCGGCCCGTCCCGTGGGCGTGGGGGAACGCCGTCTCCCCGCGGCGGTGAGGGATGACCTCCGCCAGCCTGTCGAGCGAGTAGGCCAGCCACTCACGCCCGTCGTACTCGAAGACAGGGCCGTCGCCCGAGTCGTCCTGCGGCCTGGCCCGCAATCCCTCGAGAAACTCCACGTATTCCCCCGGCACCGTCTGCCCCACGGCAGTGGCGAGCTTCTGGACGGCGACTCGATCGGTCAATTGAATCTCTCCTTCGTACACGGCCCGACCTTGGCGACGGCCGCAGCCAACGTGGCGCTCACCGCGGAACAGCCCCC
>CAWUOA010000457.1:0-2899 GCA_963923225.1 uncultured Planctomycetaceae bacterium | reverse complement strand
GATCCGGGAGAGGGCCCCGAAGACGCGGCCCAGGCTGAAGCGCACCGAGTGGGGGAAGTCGGGGTGGAAGAGGAGGAACTCGACCACGCGCCGGGGCTCCACGCGGCTGATGAACAGCCGCTGGTAGGCCTCGTACGCCCGGCACTTCTTCAGCACCGCCCCCCAGCGCAGCGCCGAGACGGGAAGGTCGGCGCCCGCGGCGTGCTCCGCCCCGAACCGCGACTCGAGGACCCGGAGCACCTTCTCCGCCCGCTCGAGGAACGTGCCCATTTCGAGGAACTGCCAGCCCTCGTCATAGGTGACGGTGTCGGCGCAGATGCCGTGGCAGAGCATCACTCCCACCTGCGCCGCGTCGCAGAAGTCGTGGGGGGATTCGCCGACCCGCGCCTGGAACGCCGGGTCGGAGAGGTGCCAGTAGAGCTTGTTGAGCTCGCGCCACATCGGCGAGCTCAGGTGGCCGCGGATCATGCGGGCGTTGTTCCTCGCCCGGTTGATGCAGGCCATCAGGCTTCCGGGATTGGCGGGGTCGAGGAGCATCCAACGCGACACGGCGGCGTGCCCGTCGCCCCGCACGCCATCGGGGGGCGGGGCCTGCTGCGTCATCGCCAGCACCGCGTCCCATTCGGCCGTCACCCGCTCGGCGACGGCGCCGTGCAGGTCGAGATCGAGGTGGAAGGTGACGTCGACCGCCCGGGCGAGGAAGCTCGCCCGCTCCAGGTATCGGCCGGTCCAGTAGAGTGCGTCGGCGACGCGGGACAGCATGGCGACTCTCCGGCGGTGTGGAACGCGAATGGAACTGCGGCGGCCGCTCGTCCGGGGATGGAGTCCGGAGGTCCGGGGGTCACGGCGGGGAAGGACCCTCGCCGCGGTCGGACGGCGTCGAGGCGAGTACCCAGGTGTCCTTGCTGCCTCCCCCCTGGGAGCTGTTGACGACGAGACTGCCCCGGGGCAGCGCCACGCGCGTCAGCCCGCCCGGAGTGACGACGACGCGGTCCCCGCAGAGCACGAACGGCCGCAGGTCGACGTGCCGTCCCTCGAGGCGGTCGTCCACGAAGGTGGGATGGGTGGAGAGCTGGATCGTCGGCTGGGCGATGAAGTCGCGCGGATCGGCCTTGATCGCGGCGCGGAACTCCTCCCGCTGCGCGGCGGTGGAGGCCGGGCCGACGAGCATCCCGTAGCCGCCCGACTCGTTGACCCGCTTCACCACCATCGTCTCGAGGTTCTCGAGGACGTGGCTCATGTGGGCGGGCACCTCCGGCCGGAAGGTTTCCACGTTGCGGAGGATCGGCTCGGAGGCGAGGTAGTAGCGGATCATGTCGGGGACGAAGGGGTAGATTCCCTTGTCGTCCGCGATCCCCGTCCCGATGCTGTTGGCCAGCGCCACGTTGCCGGCACGGTACGCGTTGACGAGCCCCGGCACCCCCAGGGCGCTGTCGGGCCGGAACGTGAGCGGGTCGAGGAAGTCGTCGTCGATCCGCCGGTAGATGACGTCGACGCGCCGCAGCCCGCGCGTCGTCCGCATGAAGACGCGGTTGGAATCGACGAGCAGGTCGCGGCCCTCGACGAGCTCGATCCCCATCCGCTGGGCGAGGAAGCTGTGCTCGAAGTAGGCGGAGTTGTACATTCCCGGGGTGAGGAGGACGGCCGTCGGCTTGCCGCCGGTCTCGGGGGCGACGTATTCGAGGACGTCGAGCAGCGCCGCCGGGTAATCGTCGTTGGGAAGGACGTCGTAGTCGGCGAAGAGGGCGGGGAAGACGCGCTTCAGCACCTGCCGGTTCTGCAGCATGTAGCTCACGCCCGACGGCGTGCGGGCGTTGTCCTCGAGGACGAGGTACTCCCCCCCTTCGCCGCGGATCAGGTCGGTGCCGCAGACATGGACGTAGATCTTCCGCGGCACGTCGACGCCGACGAACTCGCGCCGGAACGAGGCCCCCTGGAGCACCAGCCGCGCGGGCACGACCCCGTCACGGAGGATCTTCTGATCGTGGTAGACGTCCCACAGGAAGAGGTTCAGGGCCGTGATCCGCTGCACGAGCCCCGCCTCGATGGAGCGCCACTCCTCCGGCGGGATGACGCGTGGGACGGGGTCCATCGGCCACACGCGCTCGATCCCCTCCTCGGCCCGGTAGACGGTGAATCCGACCCCGTCCTGCCGCATGGAGAGGTCGGTCATCGCCTTGTGGCGGCGGAACTCCTCCACGCTCGTCCGCGCGAGCCTCCGCGCCATCGCTTGGTAGTGCGGACGGGCGACGAGGCCGCTTTCGAACATCTCGTCGTAGGCCCGCCCCAGCCCGTAGTCGGAGAGCAGGGCGTGGTCGCCCTGCCGAGCGTCGTGCGATCCGGGATTCGACTGGGGAGCGTTGGCCATCGACGAAGCGGGGGGCGGGGCTGCCCGGTGAGGGGGCAGCGGACTGCGCGGCGGGCGGGCAGCGGGCCGGGATCGCGGAGGGATTCACCCCGGCGATGCCGGGAGTCGCGGCGGGAAACGGGATTCCTGCCCGACTCGGGGGGAGAATTGAGCAAACGGTGCGCCACTTGCCCCGCAGGGACCATCGTCACCGGAGAACACGCATGACGTACTGCCTCGGGATCCGCACCAAGGAGGGCCTGGTGATGGCCTCCGACTCGCGCACCAACGCGGGCATCGACCAGGTCGACATCTGCTGCAAGATGCACAACTTCGTCATCCCCGGGGAACGGCTGTTCACGCTCCTCTCCAGCGGGAGCCTTTCGCTCACGCAGTCGATCATGACGCGGCTGGAGCAGGAGTTCCGCTCCGGCGAGGGCCTCGTCCGGGCCGCCGACTTCTACGAGGCGGCCCGCTGCGTGGGGAGGATCGTGCGCGAGGTGGCGGAGCTCGACCGGCCTTTCATGGAGCGCGACGGCATCGCCTTCTCGG
>CAWUOA010000456.1:0-2923 GCA_963923225.1 uncultured Planctomycetaceae bacterium | reverse complement strand
TGGTGGGGCTCTCCGCGCGGGCGGCGATCGGCGAGCCGATGACCGGCAGGACCCGGCTCGACGACGTGGCCGTGCAGGAGTCGGTGGGAACGCTCCTCGATCGCACCGGCCGGTTCCTCGTCGGCGGCATCGACCGGCTCGTCGCCGAGCGCCGCGACCGGGCCGATTCGCCACTGGTGCGCGCCATCTTCGAGACGCTCTTCACCGGGATGATCTTCGCCGTCCTCGGCCGTGCCGCCTGGAACTTCTTCTACGGGCACCTCTGGCTCGGCCGCCCCGCAGGCGGCCCCGGGTTCCTGGGGGAGGCGCTGGTGTGGATCGTGCTCTGGGGTCTGCTGCTCCGCTTCCTCCTCTTCCTCCGTCTCCGATCGGGGCTGGAACGCGAGGTGGGCGGGCTCGTCGGCAGGCTGCCGGCGGCGCGGCTGGTCGATCCGTTCCTGGCCGACTTCGCCTCCGCCGCGTCGCGCACCCGCGCCTTCCTCGACGAGGGGGCGGCGCTCGCCGCCGGGCACGCGGCGCTCGAATCGCGGATCGACGAGGGACGCTCGTCGCTCGGACGCCTCCGCACCGGCCGCGGGGAGCCGATCCGATGAGGGCGGCGGTCGGTGTCCCCGCCGCGCGGCTCCTGCTCGCCCTGACGGTCGTGCTCGTGGGGTGGATCGCCGCCGCCGTTTCCGTGCGGGCCGACGAGCTCGAGGCGGTCCGCCAGCGCGGGGCCCTGGTATGGGCGGCCGACCAGGAGGGGGGCGGGCCGCACGTCTATCCCGATCCCGACGAGCCGACGCGCCTGACCGGCTTCGAGGTGGAGCTCGCGGACCTGATCGCCGGCGAGCTGGGTGTGGAGGCCCGCTTCCAGCAGGGGCAGTGGGACCGGCTCCCGCTCCTCCTCGGCCGCTCCGCCGACTGCGTGATCAACGGCTTCGAGGCGACCCCCGAGCGGAAGCGGGACTGGCACTGCTCCCGCCCCTACTACGCCTACGCCCTCCAGCTGGTGTCCCGCCGCGACTCGACGCTCGACACCGTCGAGAAGCTCGCGGAGGCGGGGCCCGGGGGAGCGTGGCGCGTCGGCGTGCTCACCGGCTCGGCCGCGGAGATCGAGCTGCGGTCGCGGGGCGACCTCCGCGTCGAGGTGGTGGGATTCGACGGCACCGTCGACTGCCTCGAGCAGGTGCGCGGCCGCGTCATCGACGCCGCCCTGATGGACGACTGCATCGCGTGGTTCAACGCCGACCGCTTCCCGGAGCTGCGCGGCGTCGGCCGGCCGTTCGCCGGCGGCACCTACACCGTCCTCACCTCCCCCGACACCCCGCGGCTCTCGGCGGCGATCGACGAGGCGATCGGCCGGCTCCTCGCCGACGGCCGCCTCGAGGCGCTCTACGACCGCTGGGACCTGGCCGGCCGGCAGCAGGTGCTCCTCCTCCGCGACGCCGCCGAGGTACGCCCCGCGCCGCGGCTGTCGCTGTCGCAGCTCGTCCGCGCCACCCTCCCGCTCCTCCTCCGTTCCGCCGCGATGACGATCCTCCTCTCGTTCGCCTCCTTCCCGCTGGCGATCCTCATCGGTCTGGCGGTGGCGGTGGGGCGGCTCCACGGCCCGGCCTGGCTCCGGCCGCCGCTGGCCCTGTACGTCGAGGTGCTGCGCGGGACGCCGCTGATGCTCCAGCTCTACGCCCTCTTCTTCCTCCTCCCCAAGGTCGGCCTGGCGCTGCCCGCCCTGGCCGCGGCGATCGCCGGGCTGGCGATGAACTATTCCGCGTACGAGTCGGAGATCTACCGGGCCGGGCTCAAGGCGGTGCCGGCCGGGCAGTTCGAGGCGGCGCTGGCGCTGGGGATGTCGAAGTGGCAGGTGCTCCGCCACGTCGTCGTGCCGCAGGCGGTGCGGATCGTGATGCCGCCCGTGACCAGCGACTTCATCGCGCTGTTCAAGGACACGAGCGTCTGCTCGGCGATCACCGTCATCGAGCTCACCAAGCGCTACAGCGTGCTGGCCCTCTCCACCGGCCGGATCGTGGAGCTGGCGATGGCGACGGCACTGCTCTACCTGGCGATGAGCTGGCCCTTGTCGCTCCTCTCGCGCTGGTTCGAGCGGCGGCTCGAGCGGCGCACCGAGCGGGAGGCGTAGGGTCGATGCACGACGCTTCCCCCCCTGAATCCCCCATGGTCGACGTGGCGTCGCTGGCCGCGGTGCGGGCCGGCCGCCGGATCCTCGACGGGGTGAGTCTGTCGGTGGCCCCCGCGAGCGTGACCACGCTCGTGGGGCCCTCGGGGGGGGGCAAGAGCACGCTCCTCCGCTGCCTGAACGGCCTGGAGACCTTCAGCGAGGGGAGCGTGGCCATCGCCGGCCACCGGCTCGCGCCCGGCCCCCACGGCGGACCGTTCCTCGAACGGGTTCGCCGCGACGTGGGGATGGTGTTCCAGCAATTCAACCTCTTCCCCCATCTCTCCGTGATCGACAACGTCACGGTGGCGCCGCGCGTGGTGGCGGGGCGGCCGGCGGGGGAGGCGCGGGCCCGGGGCCTCGAGCTCCTCGCGCGCGTCGGGCTCGAGCGTTTCGCCGAGGCCCGGCCGGCGACGCTTTCCGGAGGTCAGCAGCAGCGCGTGGCGATCGCGCGGGCGCTGGCGATGGAGCCGCGTGTGATGCTCTTCGACGAGCCGACCAGCGCCCTCGATCCGCGGATGTCGGCCGAGGTCCTCGACGTGATCGTGGAACTGGCCCGCGGCGGGCAGACGATGGTGGTGGTGACCCACGACCACGCCTTCGCCCGGCGCGCCGCCGGGCAGGTGGTGGAGCTCGTCGCCGGACGTGTCCACCGTGTCGGATCGGCCGACGAGATCCTCGGTGCCGCGGGCCACTGAGCCCGGGGGCCGGAAAACAAAAAACTCCGCCCGGGACTTGTGGTCCCGGGCGGAGCTCATGTGGCCGAAG
>CAWUOA010000455.1:0-2928 GCA_963923225.1 uncultured Planctomycetaceae bacterium | reverse complement strand
CGCGCAAGAGCCCGTGGACCGCGGCGAGATTCTCGATGCTGTTGCAGGCGGTGACGAGCCGGCCGCCAGGCTTGAGCCGCTTCCACGCCTCCTCGACGAGCATCGCCACGTCGCGGCCGCTGCCACCGACGTAGATCGAGTCGGGATCGGGGAGGTCGGCCCAGGCCTCGGGGGCCCGGCCGAGGATGGCATGGAGGTTGGCGACGCCGAAGCGTTCGGCGTTGGCGGTGATCAGGCGGTGGTCGTCGGGATCCATCTCGATGGCGTAGATGGCGCCGTCGCGGGCGATCCGCGCGGCCTCGAGGCCCACCGATCCGCTTCCCGCGCCGACGTCCCACACCACGCTCGAGGACGCGAGGCCGAGCTCCGCAAGCGCCATGCTCCGCACCTCGGCCGGCGTGAGCAGGCCGCGCTTGGGGCGCGACTGGAGGAAGGAGTCGTCGGGGTTGCCGAACAGACGCGACCCCGCCTGCCCGGCGGCGACGGGCGCACGGGCCTGCCGCACGAGGATCATCACGTTCAGGGGGCCGAACGTCTCCTTGGCGATGTCGGCGAGCGAGCCTTGCGTGACGCGCTCGTCCGGGGAGCCGAGGTTCTCGCAGACGTAGGCCTGGAAGGTGCCGATCCCCTCGTCGAGCAGCGCCCGCGCGACCGCCGGAGGCGGCCACTGGTCGCTCGTGAACAGGCCCACGGTGTCGCTCGAGCGGATGCGGTCGATGACGCGCTCGATCGACTGCCCCGAGAGGTTGGCGAGGAACGCCTCCTCCCACCCCTCCTTCACCCGCGCGAAGGCCAGCTGCATGCTGCTCACGTGCGGCACCACCTCGAAACGCTCCTTGCCGAGGCGGCCGCAGACGTAGCGCGCGGTGCCGTAGAAGAGCGGATCGCCCGAGGCGAGGACGACCATCCGCTTTCCGGCGTGGCGGTCGATCCGGTCGACCAGGTCGTCGAGGCCGCTGGCCACCTCGAGCCGGGCGGCGATGTCGGCGGGGAGGAGCGGACGGCACGACTCGGGCCCGAGCAGCACCTCGGCCCCCTCCACGAGCCGGCGGGCCTGGCCGGTCATTCCCTCGACCCCGTCGTCGCCGATGCCGACGATGTGGACCCTGCGGCCGGCCGATGCGTCGTGCGTGGAAGCCACCGATCCTCCTCCCGGCCCGGGCCCGGTGGGGCGGTCCCGGGAGACTGGTATGAAAAAAACGGCCGGGGCCGATGAACCGGCCCCGGCCGCGTTGAACGTCGTGCCGACGAAGGGCTCAGGCCTGGAACGAGCTGCCGCAGCCGCAGCTCTTCTTGGCGTTGGGATTGTTGAAGGTGAAGCCCCGCTTGTCGATCCCCTCGTGGAAGTCGAGGGTCGTGCCGTCGAGGAACAGGTCGCTCTTCTTGTCGACCACGATCCCGACGCCGTGCTGCTCGGAACGCAGGTCCATCGCCGGGTCCCAGCCATCGGCGAACTCGAGCTTGTACTGGAAGCCGCTGCATCCCCCCCCCGCGACGCCGATCCGCAGGACGGTGTTCGGGCCGTAGTTCTGGCCGGCGATGACCTTCTTGATCTCGCTGGCCGCCTTCTCCGTGAGCGTGACCGACATGGCTGTGGTGAATCTCCGAGCGGGGACGGAAGACGCCGGACGAGGGCCGCCAGGCGGGGCGACGGCGCCGAAACCTTTTCGGCAACCGTCCCTGTGGAAATCATACCCGTTCCGGCCACCCAGGCAACGTCAGGGCGCGCGTTTCAAGGATCGTTCGGGGACTCCTGTCCGCCGGCGGGCGGCCTGATCTGCCCCCACAACCGCACCGCCCCGTCGGCGGACGAACTGGCCAGGAGCCGACCGTCGGGGCTGAAGGCGGTGGAGAGCACCTTCCCCTCGTGCCCCTCGAGGACGAGCAGGCAGACGCCGTCCGCGGCGTCCCACAGCCGCACGGTGCGGTCGTCGCTGGCGGTGGCCACGCGCGTGCCGTCGGGGCTCCACGCCGCCGCGTTGATCCGCTGCTCGTGGCCGACGAAGGCGAGCAGCGGCCGGCCCCCGTCGACGTCCCATGCCGCCAGTTGCCCCTGTTCGCCCCCGATCAGGAGCCGCGCGCCGTCGAGGGAGAAGGCGATCGCCGTGGGCTTTCCGAGGAACGCCGGCGCCTGCTGCAGCGGGATGGCGTCGGCACCATCGAACAGCACCACCTCGCCGCTGTCGGCGGTGGCGACGAAGTGATCCCTCCACGGCCGCCACGAGAGCAGCCGCACCCGCCCCCCGAGCGGCCCGGCGGCCTTCGGCGCCCCGGCACCCTCGCGCCACACCGCGATCTCGCCGCTGGCGCCCCCCACCACCACGCGGGCCCCCTCGGAGTCGAACGCGCCGGAGACGATCCTGGGGATCGCCGGGTGAATCTCCGCCAGGACGCGGCCGTCGGACATGTCTGCGACGCGCACCGTGTCACGATCGTCGAACCCGAGCAGACGACGGCCGTCGGCCGAGAAGGAGACCCCGACGACGGAGGCGGGAAACGGATCGTCGCATGCCGCCGGCTCGGCCCCGCCGTCGAGCGGGCGGATCGCGACCCTGCCGTCGCGCCGACCGAGCGCCACGAACAGGCCGTCGGCGGACAGGGCCGTCGCGGTCGCCTTCGTATCGGGACCGTCATGGCCGTTCTCGACGGCACCGTCGGCGGTGCGCCACGTTCTCGAGGTGCCATCCGACGAGACGCCCGAGAGCGAGGATCCGTCCCCGGAGAACGCGATCGCGCCGACCGCGGCGGAGAGCCCGCGGAGCATGACGCGACTGCCGAGAAGATCCCACACGCGCACCTCGCCGTCCCGAGAGCCGGTCGAGAGCGAGCGACCGTCGCGGGCCCAGGCGAGGCACAACACCGGCGTCTCGTGACCGGCGAGCTCCGCGACCAGCCGGCCGTCGGAAGAGTCCCACACGCGGACGACAC
>CAWUOA010000454.1:0-2945 GCA_963923225.1 uncultured Planctomycetaceae bacterium | reverse complement strand
AGGAACGCCTCGAGTTCCGGGGATCTCGCCGCCGCGGCCGGCACGGTGGAGGCACCACCCCGCTGGTGCGCACCCCCGCACTCGGCGGTGGCACACGGCGCGGCGGCGGGCTCCACCGTCACGCTCCACACCACGGACGCCGGCGAACGGTCATGGTGGTCGTGGTGGCCGTTTCCGGAGGGAGCCGCGGGGGACCGCTCGGCCGCGACCGGGGTCGCCGGCCGCGCCGGCCCCGTCGGCACATGCCGCGGAGCCGCGGCACCCGACCGGTTGCGGGCCCTGCGCCTGGCGGTGGCGTCGAACGAAAGCACGGTGGCAGCGGCGGGAGGCGCCGATCGGGATGGGAGCGCCGGCGCGCCGGCCGCCGCAGGCACCGCCAAGGCGCGCGCCGCGCCGGCCGAAGGAGCCAGCGCACCGAGGCCGGCCAGCTGCTCCCGTACTTTCGCCAGATGGCCGGCGGGATCGCGGCCGCGTTGGTCGAACTGCACGAACGTCGCTCCTTCGCGTCCCTCGAGGATCCGCCGCGTCAGACCGGTGAGGACGCCCGACGGCCCCACCTCGACGAACGTCCGCACGCCGTCGGCCCACAGCGACTCCACGAGCTCCACCCAGCGCACCGTCTGGGTCATCTGCCGCACGAGGCTCTCGCGCACGTCCCCCGCCGAGCGCATCGGCGCCACCGTGGTGCTGCTCCAAATCCGGCGGCCAGGGGCCGCGATCGGGAGTCGGGCGACGATCCCGGCGAGCCTGTCGGCGGCCGCGGCCAACAGCGGCGTGTGGAACGGGCTGGGAACCGCCAGCCGTTTCGATCGCACCCGACGCCCCTCGAGGACGAGCTCCACCGCATCGACGGCGCGGGTTCGTCCCCCCACCACCGACTGCTCGGGCCCGTTCTCGGCACACACCCACACCTGGCCGGCGAAGGGAGCGATCGCCGCGGACACCTCGTCGCGGCCGGCGATCACCGACAGCATGGCGCCGTCGGTCGGGCCCAGTTCCTCGACCGCCGCGGCACGGGCGGCGGTCGCCTTCGCGCCGTCGGCGAAGCTCCAGACGCCGGCGGCCACCAGCGCCGGGAACTCGCCGAAGGAATGGCTGGCCACGACGTCGGGGGTGAAGCCGGCGCGCTCCAGGACACGCCAGGCGAGGAGATCGCCCAGGTACATCGCCCACTGCGTGTCCCAGACGCGCGTGCCCAGGCCGTGATCGGCCCGCCAGGCGGTGTCGGCGAGCGTGGCCAAGCCGGCGGCTCGCGCCTCGGCGTCGATCCCGTCGAGGCATTGCCGCGCCTCGGGGCAGTCGGCGGCGAGCGACCGGAACATGTCGGCGTACTGTGAACCCTGGCCGGGGAACAGCGCCGCGACCAATCCCCTACCCGAGGCCATCGCCGCCGGACGAGCGGCCGGCGCGGGCGCGGCCTCCTCCCGCACCGCCTGCGGAACCGGCAGGCCGTTGTCGAGGACGACATGGCCCACGAGCGTGTCGTGGATCGCGGTGACGACGCCCGCCCGGTACCCGGCGGCGTCGACCGCGGACACCTCGAGCGTGCCCGCCGACACCGGGGGCACGGCGCTCGCCGTCGGGGTGCCGACGGTCGGCGGCATCCGTCCTCGGCCGAGAACGGCGGTCATCTTCACGATCCCCGCGGCGGCGGCCGCGGCGCCGAGATGGCCCACCGTTCCCTCCAGCGCCCCCGCCACCGGCGTGGGGCCGTATTCGTCGAGCACGGCACGGAGGTGCGGGGCGTCGGTCTCGGGGCTGCCGCTGCCGGCGATCTCGAACGCCCTGACCGCCGCCGGCGCGAGCCCCGCCTGGCGCCGGGCCTCGCGCGCCGCGGAACTGGCCGCGGCGGCGACGCTCGTCGCGGCGTCGAGGGCGACGCCGCGGATCACGCCGTGGATCGTCCGGCCGGCCGCACGTGCGTCGGCCAGTCGCTGGAGGACGAGCACCACCGCTCCCTCGCCCGGCACCCGGCCGGGACGAGCCGTGTCGAACGGGCAGCGGGGGGCGCCGGCGAGCCGGCCCTGCAGCGATATCCCCTCGAACGCCATGAGGTCGAGATACCGCTGGCCGGCCGCGCAGAGCACGGCGTCGCAATCGCCTTGACGGAGGAGATCGACCGAGGCCGACAGCGCCGAGATCGCGGAACAATCCCCCGAATCGAGCGCCAGCGCCCCGCCCATCAGATCGAACGACTTGGTGAGACGGCTGGCGAGGGTGGAACTGGTGAAGCTGCCGGTCTCGTCGACCAGCGCCGGCATCCGCTCCAGGAGTTTCTTGCCGTAGGCCTCCACGATCCGCTCCACGTCGCGTTCGGCGACCCCCCGCCGGCGGAGCGCCCCCCGCAGGTAGCGCGAAGTCTCGGGGAGGCGGAGACCCATCTGGAGGTCGTTGGAGAACTCGCCGCCGAACATGGTGCCGACCACCACGCCCGTGCGGATGCGGTCGAGCGCCGCGACCCCGCCGATCCCGGCGATCGCCGCGTCAGCCGCCTCGAGGAGCATGAATTGCAGGGGATTGGCCGCCGCGATCTGCTTCGGGGGCACCTTGTGGCGGCGCCAGTCGTAGGCGAAGCCGCTGACGAAGCCGCCCATGCCGGCGGTGGTGTGCCAGGTCCGCGGACCGGATCGGTCGAGGGCCCGCGCGAGGTCCCAACGTTCGGCGGGCACGGTGCCCACCGCGGACGCGCCCGTCTCGAGCAGGGCCAGGAACGACGCCACGTCGAGGGCACCGGGAACCACGCTCCCGTAGCCCACGATCGCCACCGCCCCGTCGTCACCCGAGCGGGCCTTGGGCGCCGGTCGCGTTGGGAAGGCTCCGGCGACGTGCTCGGCGACCGCCAGATGGACGTTCAATCCGCCGATTCCGAAGGCGTTGACGGCGGCCCGACGGGCCTCGCCGTCGGCGCGCTTCGGCCAGGGAAGCGCGGCGTCGGGCACGGTGAA
>CAWUOA010000453.1:0-2946 GCA_963923225.1 uncultured Planctomycetaceae bacterium | reverse complement strand
GGTCCTACCTGCTCCACGTCGGCGATCTCGACTGGAAGCAGATCAATCCCGACATCTTCGGATCGATGATCCAGGCGGTGGCCGACGACGAGGAACGCGGCGAACTGGGGATGCACTACACGAGCGTTCCCAACATCCTCAAGGTGCTCGACCCGCTCTTCCTCGACGACTTGCGGACGAAGCTGGCCGAGGCCGGAGCAGGCCGCTCGGCCGGCTCGGCCCGCAAGTTGCAAAACCTCCTCGATCGGATCGCACGGATCCGCGTTTTCGACCCCGCCTGCGGCTCGGGCAACTTCCTCGTCGTCGCCTACAAGGAGATGCGTCGGATCGAGGGGGAGATCAATCGCCGCCTGGGCAAGGTCGATCGCCCCTCGGCCATCCCGCTGACCAACTTCCGCGGAATCGAAATACGTCGTTTCGCCGCGGAGATCGCCCGGCTGGCGCTCGTCATCGCCGAGTACCAGTGCGACCTGCTCTACCGCGGCGAGACGGGTGCGCTCGAGGAGCATCTCCCGCCCGAGATGCCCAATTGGATCGTCTGCGGCAACGCCCTGCGGATCGACTGGCTGGACGTATGCCCGCCGACTCGACCCCACGCCGGCACCGCGTGCGACGATCCGCCCGTCTCGCCGCCCGGCCATGGGCCGGCCGGCATCGAGAACCGCGAAGACGAGACGTTCGTCTGCGGCAACCCACCGTACAAGGGGCATTCCGAACAGAGCGACGAACAGAAGGCGGATCTGGCAGCGCTCTTCGCCTCGTCGGGCGTGGCCTGGAAGAGCCTCGATTACGTCGCGGGATGGTTCTTCAAGTTCTGCGGATATGCGTCCCACGGCCGGGCTGCCGCGGCTTTCGTGAGCACGAACTCGATCTGCCAGGGGCGGCAGGTCGCCATCCTCTGGCCGTACGTCCTCGGATCCGGCCTTGGCATCGCGTTCGCCCACACCTCGTTCAGATGGCGCAACCTCGCCACACGGAACGCCGGCGTCGTGGTCGTGATCGTCGGCCTCCGGCCGAAGACGGACCGGCTCCCGCGGCTGTACTCGGAGGATGCCGCCCACGCCCCGACCATGAGAACGGTGTCGCTGATCGGGCCGTACCTGGTGCCCGATACGGCGACGATCGTCAGCCCCCGCGCGAGCCCCGTCAACGGGCTGCCGTCGATGGATTATGGAAGCAAGCCGGCGGACGGTGGCGGTCTCGTGATCACGTCGTCGAAGTGTCTCGATCTCGTGGATGGCACCGCGAGGCGATTCGTGCGCCCCTACGTCGGGAGCGACGACTTCATCGACGGCAAGACGCGTCATTGCATCTGGGTGAAGCGGGAGGGCGGCCAGATCGACGCCGCGATGGTATCGCCTTTCATCCGGCGACGGTCGCGACTGGTGAGCGCGTTCCGCTCCCGCAGCAGGAAGCCCCAGACGCGTGCACTGGCGTCCCTTCCTCTGACCTTCGCCGAGATGCGTCAGGGCGGTGATGAGTCGCCCCACGCGCCGTTGATCGTTCCCATTCACACCGGCGAGGATCGCACCGCCCTTCCGGTGGGTGTCCTGCGGCGTGGGAGCGTCGTTTCCAACGCCGCCTTCGCCCTCCACGACGCTCCGCTGTGGACCATGGCACTCATCGCCTCCCGGCTGCATCTGGTCTGGATCGCCACCGTCTGCGGAAAGCTGGGAACGTCCTATCGCTACTCCAACACCCTCGGCTGGAACACGTTTCCCGTGCCGCCGCTGACGGACCGCGACAAGGACGATCTCACGCGCCGCGCCGAGGAGATCCTCCTCGCGCGCGAGGCCCACTGGCCGGCGACGATCGCCGACCTCTACGATCCCGACGCGATGCCCGACGACCTGCGGGCCGCGCATGACCGCAACGACGAGACGCTCGAGCGCGTCTACATCGGCCGCCGCTTCAGGAACGACACCGAGCGGCTCGAGACGCTTTTCACGATGTACACGCAGATGACGGCGAACGACGCCGGATCGCGGGCCGACGTCTCCGGGCAGGAGTCAGGTGGCCTCAGGAAGAAGGTGAGCGGGAGATGAGCACCCCGCCCCTGCAGCCGCCGGAAGACGACACGCGGCCCGACGTCCTCGGCGCCGAGGTCCCGGCGCCGAATCCCGACTGCACGCCACGACAGGAGCGGATCATCGCCGGATTCGAGGAGGTGCGGCGGTTCGTGGCGGAGAACGGCCGGACTCCCACGCACGGAGCCGACCGCGACATCTTCGAGCGGCTCTACGCGGTGCGTCTCGACCGCATCCGTGCGTCGGCGGAGTGCATCGCGATCCTCGAGGCGCGGGATACTCAGGGCCTGCTCGCCGGCCGGGGGGCCGCCAGGGCTCGACGGAACGGACGAAGACGACCTTCCCGCGGCTCCCGGGACACGGGTGAGCCGGCCTGACCGCCGCCGGCCCGGGCACAAGACAGGCAAGCTGGGGGAAGGATCGCGGGCGGGGCATCCCCGCGGAAGAACCGCTTCGGCCTGCGACGATCACCGATGGGGACGCTCCTCCGCAGGCTCTCCATGGGCTCCCCGCGCTTTCTCCTCGCCGCCCTCGCGGTGATCGTCGCCTTCGGGCTCGTCGCCGGGGCGCCGACGCGCGGCGAGGAGGCCACGGGGGGCGATCTCGGCACCGACCGCGACGCCTTCACCCCCTCGACGAAGACGGTGGCGCCGGGAAGGCTGCTGAGCGAAGGCTCGTACGTCTACATCGACAACCGCTCCGGACTCCCGACGAACAACGTGCCGGAGTACGTCCTCCGCGTCGGCGCCACCGACCGCTTCGAGTGGCGCCTCGGCGTCGATTACAGCGTCAACGCCCAGGGGAACGTCGTCACGAGCGTGGAGGTGGGCGAAGGCCGCTTCGACGGCCTCGCACTCTACGACGCCGACATCCTCTACGGCTTCAAGGCCGACGTCTCCGACCAGGACGGACTCCTGCC
>CAWUOA010000452.1:0-2951 GCA_963923225.1 uncultured Planctomycetaceae bacterium | reverse complement strand
TTCTTCGCGGCGGGGGCCGGGGCTGCGGCGGTCGGAGCGACCGGGGGTGCCTTGGCGGGGGCCCGTGAGGCGGCTGCCGGCACGACCGGGGCCGTGCGCCGGTCCTCGGCGCGGCAGGCCGCGGGGGTGGGCCAGCCCCGTTCCTCGAAGACCCGCGAGAGGCGCTCCTCGAGATCGGCCTCGTCGTAGCGGTCGGCGTCGTCGGCGGGGGGCATCGCGGAAGCCTCCGCGCGGAGGAATGGCCAGAGGGGAAAAGGGGCGGGGATTCTGCCCTCGAAACGGCCCCGGCGGAAGAGGAGTTTCCGGGGCGAAAGGCCCTGGAAACCGACCGAGAGACCTTCCCGACGGGGGGCCTCAACCCTCCGCCGCCTCCGCAGGCCCCAGGCGTCTGGCGGCCCGCAGCCGGGCCGAGCGGCTGCGGGGATTTCGCGCCACCTCCTCCTCGCCCGCCTCGACCGGCGACCGCGTGAGGCACTCCCAGACTTGCGTGTTGCGGAAGGCCTGCTTCACGAGCCGGTCCTCGAGCGAGTGGAACGAGATCACCACCATCCGCCCTCCGGGCACGAGGCGCTCCGGCACGCGCTCCAGCGCGATCGACAGGCTCTTGAGCTCCTCGTTGACCGCGATCCGCAGCGCCTGGAAGGAACGGGTGGCGGGATGGATGCGCGGCGGCGGATATTGCCGGGGCACCGCGGAGGTGACGATCCGGGCGAACTGCTTCGCCGTCCGGATCGGCTCCTTCTCCCGTTCGGCCGCGACACGGCGGGCGATGCGCCGCGAGTGGCGTTCCTCGCCGTACTCGTAGAGGATGTCGGCGAGGGTCTCGGGGCGGAGCCGGTTGACGAGGCGCCAGGCGGGCTCACCTTCGCTCGTGTCGAAGCGGAGGTCGAGCGGGCCGTCGGCCTCGAAGGAGAAGCCGCGCGAGGCGTCGGCGAGCTGGTCGCTCGAGAGGCCGATGTCGAGGAGGACGGCGTCGACCTTGTCGATGGAGAGGGCGTCGAGGACCTCGGGAATGTCGCAGTAGTTGGCCTGGGCGAAGCGCACCGGAAGGCCGGCCAGCGTCTCGACGCCGTGGGCGATCGCCCCGGCGTCGCGATCGACGGCGATGACCCGGCCGGCCGGCCCGACCGCCTCGGCGAGGAGACGCGTGTGCCCGCCGCCGCCGAGCGTGCCATCGACGACGGTGGCGCCGGGCTCGAGGGCGAGAAACGACAGCGACTCGGCGGGAAGGACGCTCGTATGGACTGTGGACATGCGGGGCGGAGCGTGAGCGGGGACGGGGACGAGGCCGCGGGGAACCGAGTCTACACCTCCGCGCCGCCACGGCCGCGATCGGCGCGGGGTACGATTGGGGCCATGCCGACCGACGACGATCTCGCCGACGATTACGACTACGAACTCCCCCGGGAACTGGTCGCGCAGGAACCGCTCGCCGATCGCAGTGCCGCACGGCTGCTGGTGGTGTCGCGCGGCGGCGGGCAACTCGCGCACCGCCACGTCCGAGACCTGCCCGAGATTCTCCGGCCGGGCGATCTCCTGGTGGTCAACGAGACGAAGGTGGTTCCGGCGCGGCTCCTGGGCCGGCGCGAGAAGACCGGCGGCCGCTGGGAGGGGCTGTGGCTCGGCACGGAGCCCGACGGCGTCTGGAGGCTCCTGGCCCAGTCGCGCGGCCGAGTGCTCGAGGGGGAGTCGATCGCCGTCGTCGATGCCGCGGGCGAGACCCGCTTCCGACTCGTCGTCGTCGGCCGTGGCGGCGGCGGGACGTGGCTCGTTCGCCCCGATCGCGAAGGCTCGCCGGAGACGCTCCTGGCCGAGGCGGGCCGTGTGCCGCTGCCGGGATACATCCGTGGCGGCGAGGCTCGGGCCGGAGACACCGCCCGCTACCAGACCGTCTTCGCGCGCACGGCGGGCTCGGCCGCCGCCCCCACCGCGGGCCTCCACTTCACCCCGGAATTGCTCGCGGCGCTCGAGGCCCGCGGTGTAGCGCGGGCCCCCGTCACGCTCCACGTCGGCATCGACACCTTCCGACCGATCGCGGTCGCGCGGCTCGCGGACCACCCCATGCACGCGGAGTGGTGCGAATGCCCGGCTCAGACGGCCGCGGCCGTGGCGGCGACGCGGGCCCGGGGGGGACGCGTGGTCGCCGTGGGCACCACCGCCGTGCGAACCCTCGAGACGGCCGCCGCCGCCGGAGCGATCGGGCCGTTCGCCGGGCGGACGTCGCTGTTCATCCGCCCGGGCCACGTGTTCCGGGCCGTCGACTGCGTGCTCACCAACTTCCACATGCCGCGCACGACGCTCGTGGTCCTCGTGAGCACGTTCGCCGGCCGGGATCTCGTCCGCCGCGCCTACGACGAGGCCGTGCGGGAGCGGTACCGGTTCCTGAGCTACGGCGACTGCATGCTCTTCGAGTAGACGTTGCCGGCGGGCCCGCGGGGGAAGCCCGGGTGCCGGCGCCGCCGGCGCAAGGCGGGAAAACTGCTCTTTCGACGGAAGGTCCGCTTTGGCACCATGCCGCGCGGACGCGCTCCGGCTGGGCAAAGGAATGCCCGGCAGGACCGGTCCGTTTCCCCCGGGTGTCGCCCTCATGCCCAAGCGAAAGAAGCCGCTGCACGTCTCCATCGGCAAGGAGCTCCAGCGGTTCGGACGCCGTCTCGCCGCGCAGCCGACCGCAGGCGATTCCGATCCGAACCACCGGATCTACGACGGCCACACGCTGAACCTGCTGCTCAACCGGATCTACGACCTTCCCGACGTGAAGGTGAACCCGAACCGGCGGCCGACGATCAACGTCCTGGTGCCGGCGTTCGACTTCAAGAGCATGTCGGCCGGCTTCTTCGGGGTCTTCCAGGTGGCGCGGTTCATGCGCACCACGGGCTGGAACGTCCGGCTCGTCCTCTTCGACAACTTCGACTTCTCCCTCGAGCGCTTCCGGAAGAAGTTCCAGGACT
>CAWUOA010000451.1:0-2957 GCA_963923225.1 uncultured Planctomycetaceae bacterium | reverse complement strand
GTGGACGAAGAGCGTGGCGCCACCGTCGTAGACTTTCTTCACCCACTCGTTGATCTGCGCCTGCGGGAACGAGAGTTCGCCGCGCCACCGCTCCTGCCCCGCCGGGCCGCCGGTGAGGTAGGGGGTGGTGAAGGCGGCGGTGCGGCCCTGTGGTGAGCCGTCGGCCACCACCTTCACGCCGCCGATGCGGAGCCGGTTCACGTACTCCGGCTCGTCGGCCGGGAGCTTCCCCGCGAAGACGGCGTCAATCTCGGTGATGAACGGAAGGGCCACGAGATCGAGCTTCAGTTTGCCCCGCTTCGCGAGGACGCGGAGGAGGTCGAGTTGGTGCTTCATCGTCGCCCCTTCCTGGGCCGTCGTGATGCCGGCGCGGAGGTAGGCCTCCTGGCCCGCCTCGAGCATGGCGAGCGTCTCGTCGTCGCCCGGCCCGGGCACCTTGGCGAAGATCGGCATGAACGCCGTCTCGAAGAGGAGGCCGTCGGGCTCTTGCGTGCCGGGGAGGCGGCCGATGACGCCGCCGCCGGGGGTCGGGGTGGCGGCGGTGATGTCGTACGCCGCCAGGGCCTTGGAGTTGAGCTGTGCCCCGTGACCGGAGACGTGGACGATGATCACCGGATTGTCGGGGAAGGCCTCGTCGAGCTCCGCCCTCGAGGGAAATCGCTTCTCGGCGAGGAGATCGGGATCGCACCCGAATCCCATCACGAACCCGCCGGGGGCGGTCTTCCGCTTGGCTCGGATCGCACGCAGGCTCTCGATCACGTCGGCCACGCTGGTGCAGGGGCCCGCCGGCGGCGAGGCACACAGCGCCTGCGACTGCACGTCGACGAGCGAGAAGAAGTGGCTGTGGCCGTCGACGAAGCCGGGGACGAGCGTGCGGCCGGCGAGGTCGACCGACTCCGTGGTCGGGCCGCGGAGGCGCTCGATCTCGGCCCGGGAGCCGACGGCGACGATCCGCCCACCCGCCACCGCCACCGCCTCGGCGCGGGGCCGCGCGGCGTCGACGGTGAGCACCGTACCGCCCACGAAGATCCGTTCGGCAGGGTCGGCGGCACAGGCGGCGCCGACCGCCACGATCCAGCCCAGCCAGGCCAGCGGAAGACGACTCGACAGAGACATGCGGAGCACTCCGGAGCGGATGGTGCCGGCGAACCGGCGTCGACGTCGCCGTCTCGATCGACGGCGACGGCATCTTCCGGGAGATCGCCTCCGCCTGCAAGAAACGAGACGATCGACCGGTCAGGCCTCGACCGGCTCCCACACGCGGCGGCGGCGACGGGGGCTCTGGAGAGTGTCCGGCGGCAGGAGCGATGCGGGGGGCAATTCGACCCACAGGGCGTTCAGCGAGAGCGTCACGTCGCGGAGGAAGAAGCCGAGCGCGAGCAGGAGCGCGAGCAGGCCCGCGACGAGGAGGCCGATCGCCGCCGGGGCGACGTCGATCCCCGCGAGCGTCCCCGCGACGAGGACCACCATCAGCAGCACGGTCAGGGCGACGCTCGCCCCCGCGGCGCCCAGGCCGCCGCGGAGGAGGCGGGCACGCCGCACCAGGAGCGAAAGCTGCCGGCGCGTGTCGGCGGACGCCGACCCCGGCAGGGCCGCCGCCGCATGGGACATGTTCCGGGCCCGGTCGACGACCGCCGCGAACCGCTGGCACATGCACAACAGCAGCAGGCCCACGCCCGACACGATCGCCGCCGGCGCGATCGCCATCTGCATGACGGGGAGCAATTCGGAGAGGGTCATGGCGGCTTCCGCCCGCAACCGGGCGGCCCCGGGGAGGGATCGTCGGGTTCGTGGCACCTCCGCGTCGGGGCGGACGTGCCCTCCGTCGGGGAGAACCGCATTCCCGACGCCGCGCTAACCGACGCGGATGACGCCCGCCCCGCCTCCCCGCCCCTCGGGGCCGTGGCGGGTCAGAACAGCCAGTCGGTGGAAAGAAACGACGACGAGCGGTCGCGGACGATCCGGCCCAGGATGGCGCGGTTGGTCTCGGTGTCCTTCGCCCCCACCATGGTGCGGATCGAGAAGGCGCGGAGGGCGTCGCTCACCGAGAGCGTCCCTTCGGCACTGTCCTTGCGGCCGGTGAAAGGGAAGACGTCCGGGCCGCGCTGGCACTGGCTGTCGAGGTTCACCCGGCAGACCTGGTTCACGAGGCCGTCGACGAGGGTGGCGACCTCGTCGGGGTCACGGGCGAAGATCGACGCCTGCTGGCCATGGTCGGAGTCGCGGATCCACGCGAGCGGCTCCTCGACGTCGTCGAAGACGGCCACCGGCACCACCGGGCCGAACTGCTCCTCGCGCCACAGGCGCATCGACGGCCCGACCGGGGCCACGAGCGCGGGGAAGTAGGTGGTGGCGTCGACCCGGCCGGCCCGGGCGTTGCGGATCGTGGCGCCGCGGGCGACCGCGTCGGCCACGAAGGCCTCCATCCGCTCCACGCTCCCTTCCCCCGGCAGCGGCGTCACACCCACGCCCGGCGTCCAGGGATCGCCGGCCACGAGGGCGTCGATCGCGGTGGCGAGCTTCTCCGTGAAGGCGCGCTCCACCGGGCGGGCCACGGCGACGAGCTTGATCGCGGTGCAGCGCTGGCCGTTGAAGGAGAGGCTCCCGGCGAGGCACTCGCGCACCGCGAGGTCGAGATCGGCCGACGCCGTCACGATGGCGACGTTCTTCGCCTCGAGCCCCAGCACGCAGCGCATCCGGTGGGGCTTGGGGTGACCGCGGCGGATCGTGTCGGCGACGCCGCTCGAGCCGATGAACGCCAGGACGTCGATCTGCCCCGTGGCGACCACCGGCCCGACGACCGTTCTGCCGTCGCCGAAGAGCGTGTTGACGACGCCCGGGGGGAAGGCGTCGCGGAAGGGGGCGAGCAGGGGCTCGAAGAGGAGCACGCCGTGTTTGGCCGGCTTGACGATCACCGGATTGCCCATCACCAGAGCCGGAAGGAGCGTGGTGAAGGT
>CAWUOA010000450.1:0-2957 GCA_963923225.1 uncultured Planctomycetaceae bacterium | reverse complement strand
GTCACCCCGCCGGCCCCGCGCGAGGTGGCGGTGGCCCGGCCCGTGGAGCGGGAGGTCACCGAGACGATGGAGTTCACCGGCAACGCCACGGCCGTGGAGACCGTCGACGTCCGCCCGCGCGTCGCCGGGTACGTCACCGCCGTCCACTTCACCGACGGCCAGGAGGTGCAGCCGGGGGACGCGCTGTTCGACATCGACGACCGCAGCTTCCGCAACACCCGCGACCAGGCCCGGGCCGAGATCGCCCGCCAGGAGGCGGAGCTCGCGGAGCTCGAGACCGAGGTGGAGCGCGACGCCAAGCTCCTCCCCTCCGGCGCCGTGACGCGCGAGCAGGCGGGGATCGTGGCCGCGAAGCGCGACATGGCCGCGGCGACGCTCGACAAGGACAAGGCGATCCTCGCCCAGGCCGATCTCGATCTCGAGTTCTGCCGCGTCACCGCGCCGCTCTCCGGCCGCATCGGCGCCCGCACCGTGAGCGTGGGCGACCTGGTCAGCGGGGGCGCGGCGCCGACGACGCTGGCCACGATCGTCTCGGTCGATCCGATCTACGTCACCTTCTTCGCCGACGAGCGGTCGGTGCTCCGGGCCCGCGAGCGCGCCATCGCCGACCGCCGGGCGGCGGGGAGGGGCGAGGAGCCGCCGGCCGGCTGGCGCGACATCCGCGAGCTGGCCATCCCGGTCGACGTCGGCCTGGTGACCGACGAAGGCTTCCCGCGCCGCGGCGTGCTGGCCTTCGTCGACGTCGCCGTCCGCGCCTCCACCGGCACGATCCGCTGCCGGGCCCTGCTCGACAACCCCGACGGACTCGTCGCCCCGGGGATGTTCTGCCGCGTGCGGATGCCGTTCGGGGATCCGGCGCGGGCGCTGTTGGTCAAGGACCGGGCCATCGGCAACGACCAGGGGCGGCGCACCGTCTCGGTGGTGGGGGATGGGGAGCGGATCGAGATCCGCGAGGTGGAGCTCGGCCCGCTCGACGGGGACTTGCGCGTCGTCACCAAGGGGCTCGCCGCCGGCGACCGGGTCGTGGTCGGCGGCATGCAGCGGGCCCGTGAGGGGAGCGTCGTCCGTCCCGTCGACGTCCCCATGGAATGATCCCCGCCGCATGTTCTCCCGCTTCTTCATCGACCGGCCCGTCTTCGCCACCGTCCTCTCGGTGGTGATCGTCCTGCTCGGCGCCGTGGCGCTCTCCGGCATGCCGGTGGGGCAGTATCCGGAGGTGGCGCCGCCGACGGTGGTCGTCACCGCCGCCTGGCCCGGCGCCGACGCCGAGGTGGTCGCCGACACGGTGACCACCCCGATCGAGCAGGAGATCAACGGCGTCGAGAACATGATCGCGCTGTCGTCGAAGAGCACCGGCGACGGCCAGTCGCTCATCGAGGTGACCTTCAAGGTCGGCACCGACCCCGACCAGGCCCAGGTGCTGACGCAGAACCGGGTCGCGGTGGCGCTGGCCAAGCTCCCCGAGGAGGCGCGGCGGCAGGGCGTGTCCACCCGGAAGAAGTCGCCGAGCATCCTCCTCTGCGTGAACCTCGTCTCCCCCGACGGCCGCTTCGACCAGCTCTGGCTCTCCAACTACGCGCTGCTCCAGGTGAAGGATGCACTCGCGCGGATCGACGGGGTGGGGGACGTCCAGTTCCTCGGGGGCCGCGACTACGCGGTGCGGATCTGGCTCGACCCCGACCGGCTCGCCAGCCGCGGGCTCTCCGCCGGCGACGTCGTCCGGGCGGTGCGCGAGCAGAACGCGACGGTGTCCGCCGGGCGCATCGGCCAGCCACCGAACCTCCCCGGCCTCGACTTCGTCGTCCCGGTGACCGCCGCCGGCCGGCTCCGCGACGTGGAGGACTTCGAGGAGGTGATCGTGAAGGCCGCCGGCCCGCCCCCGGCGGCCGCCGCCGCGACCGCCACGCCCGGCCACGACGCGCGGACGGTGGGGGGGGCGCTGGTGCGCCTGCGCGACGTCGGCAGGGTGGAGCTCGGCGCGCGGAACGAGGACGTCGCCAGCCGCCTCGACGGCCGCGATTCGATCACCATCGCCGTCTTCCAGCAGCCCGGCTCCAACGCCCTGGCCACGGCCGAGCGCGTCCGGCACGCGATGGATTCGCTCGCGCGAGATTTCCCCGAGGGGCTCGCCCACGTCATCCATTACGACACGACGGTGTTCGTCGAGGAGAGCATCCGCGAGGTCTGGAAGACGCTCTTCGAGGCGGTGATCCTGGTGTTCGTGGTGGTGCTCGTGTTCCTCCAGGACTGGCGGGCCACGCTCGTGCCGATGGCGGCGGTGCCGGTGTCGCTGGTGGGGACGTTCGCGGTGATGCGCGTGGCGGGCTTCTCCCTCAACAACCTCTCCCTCTTCGGCCTGGTCCTCGCGATCGGCATCGTGGTCGACGACGCGATCGTCGTCGTGGAGAACGTCGAGCGCTGGCTGGCCGGAGGGCTTTCGGCACGCGAGGCGGCCAGACGCGCGATGGACGAGGTCTCCGGGCCGGTGATCGCCGTGGCGCTCGTGCTGGGGGCGGTGTTCGTGCCGACGGCGTTCGTCCCGGGGATCAGCGGGCAGTTCTACCGGCAGTTCGCCCTCACGATCGCCGCGAGCACCGCGCTCTCCGCCCTCAATTCGCTGACCCTCTCGCCGGCCCTGTGCGCGATCGTGTTCCGCGACCGCGCGCCGGGCGCGCACGCCGCCGCCGCAGCCCCGCTGCCGCCGCTGGGAATCGGCCTGATCGGAGGGTTGCTCGCGATCTGGTACCTCGAGCCGCGGATGCTCGTCCTCGCCGGTCTGGCCGGCGACCCGCTCCCGCCGTGGGCCGGCACGTGGCTGGTCCGTCTCGGCCTCTTCGCCGCGGGCACCGTGGCCGGGCTCCTGGCCAGCCCCGTGGCGAACCGGCTCCTCGCCGCGGGCTTCCGCCTCTTCAACCTCTTCTTCGAACTGGCCACGGGGGCCTACGGCGCCGTCGTGG
>CAWUOA010000449.1:0-2966 GCA_963923225.1 uncultured Planctomycetaceae bacterium | reverse complement strand
TGTTCCGGACGGCGGTCGCCGACGATTCGACCGCCGACCGGGGCACCGGGGAGCTCGTCGGGCTCTACTACGCCGAGCTCAAGCGCCTCGCCCGGATCCGTCTGGCGGAGGAATGGGCCGGTCACTCGCTCCAGCCCACGGGCCTGGCGCACGAAGCGGTGCTGCGGCTCTTCAATTCCGGCCGGGAGGGGTGGGAGTCACGGGGACATTTCTTCGCGGTCGTCTCGGAGGAGATGCGCCGGGTCCTCGTCGACGCGGCTCGGAGGCGCAGGGCGCTCAAGCGCGGCGGTGGGTGGCGGCGTGTCGAGGTCGATCCCGGGGCGCTCGGCGGCGAGGACAAGTCGCTCGAACTGCTCGTCGTCGACGACCTCCTCGACAGGCTCGCCGCCGTCAATCCGGGCGCCGCCGAGGTGGTGAAGATGTATTACTTCGGGGGGCTCGGGATGGTGGAGGTGGCCGCCATTCTCGGGGTCTCGGACCGCACCGTGCAGCGTCGCTTCCGGTTCGCCCGGGCCTGGATGGCTTCCAGGGTCGGCAGCGGGATGGTGTGAGGCGGAGGTGCGTCCCTTGCGCGAGGAATCGGTCTTCGACGAGGCGGTGGAGATCTCCGACCCGGCCGAACGGTCGCGATTCCTCGACGGGGCCTGTGCCGGAGACGCGACGCTGCGGGCGGCGGTGGAGGAGCTCCTCCACTGGCATGACGCCGCGCCCGGATTCCTGGCACGGCCCGCGGTGACGCCGTCCGCCGGCCCCGCCGATGCGGCCGACCGGCCGGCGTCGGGCCCCGGCGGGTTCGAGCCCCTCCTCGGGGAGATCATCGAAGGGGTGACGCTCGTCCGCCATCTCGGCGAGGGGGCGTGCGGCGCGGTCTACGAGGGGGAGCAGCGGCATCCCAGACGGCGCGTGGCGGTGAAGGTGCTGGGGGCGGCCTCCGCGACGACGTCGTCCATCACGCGGTTCCTGCGCGAGGCCGACATCCTCGCCGGACTCGATCATCCGGGGATCGCGCGCGTGTACGCCTCCGGCACCGCGCGCCTCGAGGGAGGCATGCGTCCCTGCTTCGTGATGGAGCTCGTGGAGGAAGCCGGGCCGATCACCTCCGCGCCTGCCTGCCGCGACGCGCCGCTCCAGGAAAAGCTGCGACTCTTCCGCGAGGTCTGCGACGCCGTGGCCCATGCCCACCGGCAGGGCATCGTCCATCGCGATCTGAAGCCGGCGAACATCCTCGTCGACGGCATGGGCCGACCCAAGGTGATCGACTTCGGCTGGGCCAGGCTCGTCGGCGAGGGGGCCGGCGCGGCGGGGGAAAGGACCCTCGTGGGGCAGCTCGTCGGCACGCTCGCCTACATGAGCCCGGAGCAGTTCGACGGGGATCCTTCGGCCATCGACGCCCGGGCCGACGTGTGGGCCCTCGGCGTCGTGCTCCAGGAGATTCTCGTCGGGAGGCGGCCCTTCGATTTCACCGGGCGCACGGTCTACGAGGCGGCGACGGTCGTCCGCTCGGTGGAGCCTGTGCCTCTGACGCGGCTCGATCGGCGTCTGCCGCGCGACCTGGGGGTGATCGTCGCCACCTGCCTGGAGAAGGCCCGCGAGCGAAGGTACGCCGACGCCGGCGCCCTCGCGGACGATCTGGGCCGCCTCCTCGCCGGCCAGCCGATCCGCGCCTGCCCCCCGGGGTTCGCCGACGGTGTGCGGCTCCTCGCCCGCCGGCACCGCGTGGCCGCCGGGGCGGTGGCGTTGGCCGCCGGGGCGCTCGTCGCGGCGCTGGTGGGCATCGGCCTCTTCGCCGCCCGGGCGGAACGGGCGCGCGTGTCGGAGTCGGAGGCGGTCGAGGTGGCACGCGGGGAGCGCGACCGTGCCGCACGAGAGGCGCGGGCCGCCAAGCGGACGCTCTACCAGGCCCGCGTCCAGCGTCTCTCCGGGCTTCCGTCCACCGCGGCACCCGACGAACGTGCGTCGCTCTCGGCATCGACCGCGGCCCTGGCCGCCGAGCTCGGCCTGACCACTTCGTCCGGCGAGATGCCGCTGGAGCTGGCCATCCTCCGTGCTTCCCTCGACGCGCCGACGCTCGCCACCTGGCGCGAGCCGGCGGCGATCGACGCCATGGAGTCGTCGCCCGACGGAACGACGCTCGCTCTGGGGTGTGCCGACGGCGTCGTGCGTCTGCGCGGGGCCGCAGGAGACGGACCGCGGCTCGATCTCCGCGGCCACTCGGGGATGATCACGCGCCTGGCCTTCGATCCGGGCGGATCGCGACTGGCAAGCGCGGCCGCCGACGGGACGGCGCGGGTGTGGGACCCGGTCACGGGCGCGGAAGTGGCCAGGCTCGCTGCCCACTCCAAGCAGGTGGAAGACGTGGCGTTCGATCCCTCCGGAGAGCGCGTGGCGACCGCATCCCGCGACTGGAAGGCCTGCCTGTGGGACGCCGCCACCGCCTCGAAGGATCACGTGCTGCGCGACCACCCGTGGATGGTCGGCGCCGCGCGCTTCGATCCCGTCGACGGCCGCCTGCTCGCCACGGTGAGCTTCGACGGCACGTCGATCCTCTGGGACGCCGCTTCCGCGAGCCGGTTGGGGAGATGGGGCGGACGCCGGACGCGGCGGCCCGCGGTGGCCTTCTCGCCGGATGCACGACGGCTGGCGATCGCCTCGCCCGAAGGCGGCGTCGATCTCGTCGACACCGCGTCGCGGCAACGCGTCGCCCACCTGCCGGGCTCGGTCAAGGGGATCACCGGGATCGACTTCTCCCCCGACGGCACGCGACTGGTGTTCGTCGCCGACGACGAGTCGGTGCAACTCTGGGACACGGTCGCGCCGATCCGCCTGGCGTTTCTCTCCGGGCACCGCCGCCGAATCTCCGCGGCCCGCTTCAGTCCCGATGGCTCGCGGGTGGCGACGGCGAGCTGGGACCGTGTCGTCCGCGTGTGGGACTCTTCCGACGGCCGGCTGGTCGCGGAGCTCGCCGG
>CAWUOA010000448.1:0-2979 GCA_963923225.1 uncultured Planctomycetaceae bacterium | reverse complement strand
GAGGCTCTGCCAGGGGAGCCTGAAGTAGCTGTGGTTGGAATCGACGAGGCCCGTCAGCAGCACCGCGACGACGATCGCCGCCACGAGGGCCCACTCCCCCGAGCGGAGCCCGAGGAGGTGCGTCCGCCGCAGGCCCGCGGCCGCGGGGGCCGGGGCATCGGATCGGTTCGGCGGCGACGGTGTCGGGGATGCCATCGGTCGGGCCGTTCTCAGGAGCTGGACAGGCCGTACCGCTTCAGCCATTCGCGGAAGTCGTTGAGCGTCTTGTGCTCGTGCGGGATGTCCTTCGGCATGTCCTCGGCCTTGACCGCGGAGGCGTCGTCGGGCACCACCAGCCGCAGCCCCGTGGTGTAGATGTCGCCCCCCTCGGTGCCGAGGCGGGGGAACATGTCCTTCACGACCTTGTCGTCGTTCTCGAGCATCGCCACCAGCAGGCGGATCGTCTGTCCGCCCATCTCGAACGGATTCTGCACCACCATCGCGTCGATGAGGCCGTTGGCCATGTGCTCGAGGGCCACGGCCTGGGCGTCGAAGGTCACCACGGTGGTCTTCGCGCGGACGTCGCGCTCCTTGACCACCTCGGCGATCGCCGGCGCGTCGTAGGCCCAGATGCCGACGAGGGCCACCAGATCGGGATGGTTGACCAGGGCGGTGCGGACGTTGTCGCGCGCCTTCGCCCCCTCCATGCCGTCGGGCATGCGGTCGAGTTCGCTGTAGGCGGAGCCGACCGCCTCCTTGAAGCCGTCCATGCGGGCGCGGGCGTTGTCGACGTCGGTGAATCCGGCGAACTGGACGTACCCGCCGGAGGCCACCCCCTTGGCGGCGAGGATCTTCGCCGCGGCGGCGCCGAGCAGCCGGCCGCCGACGATGTTGTCGGTACCGATGTAGTAGGGGCGGGCGTCACGGAAGCGGGTGCGATCGACGTCGCTGTCGACCGTGATCACCTTCACCCCCTTGGCGGCGAGGTTCTTCATCTCCTCGACGATCGCGACGTTGTCGGCCTGGATCACGGAGATCGCCACGCCGGCGATGTCGGACTGGCTGGCGAACTGCCGCAGCTTCTCGATCTGGCCCTGGGCCGTGCCGTTGTTCTTCTCCATCACGGCCACCAGGCCCTTGGCCTCGATGCCGTACTGCTTGGCTCCTTCCTGGAGACCGGCGTTGCAGGCGTCCCAGAACGGATCGTCGCCGTTGGTGAGGAAGATCAGCCGGCGGGGGGCTCCCCCCTTCGCGGCCGCCCCTTTGTCGGCGCCCGGCTTGGCCTGGGGGGCGCAGCCGACGGCGAGGGCGAGGAAGCACGACAGGGACAGCGTGAGGAGGCGACGCATGACAGGGGTCTCCGACCAGGGGGGGCCCGAATCCGGGGGAGGGGATGACGGGGGCTCAGTAACGTAACCCATTTTTCCGCACATGCACGAGGGGCTGGCCCTCCGGCCCCGCTTCGCCGGCCGTGACCTCGGCGACGACGACCGCATGGTCGCCCCCGCCGGTCCGCGTGGAGAGGCGGCATTCGAGCCAGCCGCTTCCCCCGCCCAGCGCCACGGCGCCGCAGGGGCTGCGGACGAACTCCAGGCCGGCGAAGGGATCCTCGCCCGGCGCGGCCGGTTTTCCGAACCGCGAAAGGAGGCTCCGTTGCGACTCTCCCAGGAGATTGACGACGAACGGCAGGCCGCGATCGATGGCCGCCAGCAGGTCGCGGTTCGGGGCGATCGCCAGCGCCACCGCCGGCGGCGCGAACCCGGCCTGGATCACCCAGCTGGCGAGCATCGCCCGGTCCGACCCATCCTCGTGCCACGTCACCACGAACAGCCCCGAGGGAATGCGTCCGAGCGCCGACGCGAGGCCCTCTCCGACGGAGGGGGAGGCAGGCTGGACGGGCGGGGTGGACGACATCGGGATCTCGTCGAGAGGGCAGGGAATCGGCGGAGGCGGAGTTCGCCATCCTACCCTCTTTTTCCAGGCGCCGGGGGTGTTCGGGAGAGACGGGAACGCGGGGAAAACGAGGGGCCGGGGGAAGGGTCGCAGCACCCGATCCGGAGGGCGCGAGGTACGGTCTGACGACGGGGATGCCGATCTCTCTGGAGTCACGACCCGCACGATTCGTACAGTCCGCAAGACCGTCACGCTCGAGCCGCGTGTGGTCTCCCGTGTCCCGTCCGTCGCTCGCATGCCGATGCCCCACGCCCCCACCACCGGTCCGTCGTCGTGGCGATCGTGCCGATGGCCGGCGTTCTTGACGCTCGTCCTGGCCGTCGCCGCGACCCGCCCCGCCCCGGGGCAGGAGACGGTGACGCCGCGCGTCATCGAACCGGGCCGCGCCGCGACCACACTTCCGGCCCCCGTGACGCCCCGCGGCGGCGGCGTCCCCGGCGATCCGCCGCTGTCGTTCGGGAGCCCGCCGGGCAGCGTCGTCGTGTCGCCGCCTCCGCCGTCCACCGCGGAGGCTTTCGGCCGCGGCGTGATGCCGGAGGTCGATCCGCTGCCCCCCGTGGGGGCGACGGGGCCGGTGGTGCTCGACATGCCCTACGAGCCGATGTCCCCGTCGTCGGAGGACGGCTACCTCACCCCGGGTGCGGCCTTTCCCGAGGGCTTCGACGACCTGTGGGCGCCGCGGCCGTGGTCGTGGCAGCTGCTCCCCAATAACCTCATCTACACCAGCTATCTCGCCGGCCCGAAGGAATCACGCTTCGCCACCGTCTGGTACGACGACACCTCGCCGCCCCCCTACTCCAACCAGGGACAGGAGGGCTGGCTGTGGGACTCGACCCTCGGCGGCCGGGCGTCGATCGTCCGCTACGGCTCCGATACCGTCCTCCATCCGCAGGGTTTCGAGGTGCAGATCGAGGGGGCTGCGTTCGTGCGCCTCGATCCCCAGGACGAGCGCGACCTGCGCTCCGCCGACTACCGCTTCGGCATCCCGCTGGTGTACGGCGTGGGGCGGTGGCAGACGAAGGTCGCCTACTACCACAACAGCGCCCA
>CAWUOA010000447.1:0-2985 GCA_963923225.1 uncultured Planctomycetaceae bacterium | reverse complement strand
GCGAAGCTCGACACGAGGCTCAGACCCTCGACGAAGACGCCGTGCTTCTCCGGGATCCCGTCGCCGTCGGCATCCTCGTGGAACGAGATCCGGTCGAGACCGGGGGCGTGGTGCGGGGGAGGGGGGGGCACCTTGTCGTAGACGCTCCGCAGGAAGGCGTCGCGGCTGACCATCGTCAGGCCGGCCGGCTCGGGGTACTGGATGAACTCCGCCACCCACAGCCGGCCGCGGGCGTCCCACTTGATCGAGAGGGGCTGGCGGACCGCCGGTTCGGCGAGGATCAGATCGACCCGGAGGTCCTCCGCGGGACGGAATCGGGCCAATTCGGCGGCGGCGTCGAGCGGGCCCGAGTCGTCGATCCGGCGAAGGGCGGCTTCCGCGTCGGCCCGGGGGAGCACGATCGCCTCGATCGCCGGTGAGGGGAGGCCGGCCTCGCGCTCGCCCCCCCGGAACGTCCACGTCCCGCCCAGGCGGATCGCCTCGTCGCCGCCGAAGAGGACCGGCGTCGCGACGTTGAACCCGGTGCGGCCGTCACGCATGCAGGTGCGGATCGCGATCTCGACCGGCTGCCCGGGCGGGAGCGAGCCGGCGGGGAGCGGAAACCGGTCCGGCCCCCCCAGCCCGCTGCGGAAACGGGGAGGAAACTGGCCGGCCGCCCCCACCGAGGTTCCGCCGACGAGGATCTCGATCGCGGCGTCGAAGGGTTCGACGAACAGCTCGAGCGGTCGCCCTCCCCAGGATTCGGGGGTCGTGATCTGACAGCGGTACCAGCCGATCCCTCCCTCGCCCCGTTCCGGCTGCTTGAAGACGTCCGGCACCGTGACGGATTTCTCCGTGGCGGCCGGGTCGGCGGCGAGGCCTCGAGGGTCCGAAGCGGACGCGACGACCAGCGCCCCCAACAGGAGCGACCAGGCCTGGACGAACCACGGCCGTCCGAAACCAGTCGGCGAGGGTCCGCTTCCGTTCCCGCCCAGCGACGAGGGGCAGCCAGCCTGGCGGGGGTCGGACATCGGGGTTTCTCCTGGCGCCGATGAGGGATCGGACAGGAACGCTCCACCCTGCGATCCCCCCGGCGACGCCGATTCTAAACCGAACGGGAGCCTGCTTTTCGCCCGCATCCATCGCACCTCGCGAGGTGCGGCGATCGGCCGGCGTGGACGCGGCAGGGGGGGGCGTACCCCGACGGCACGCGAGTTCCCATGCCACCGCCGGGGCCCCTTTCCGAGGCGTTTTTGTCCGGTCGATCCGCGTCCGCATTCGACGTAAGTGCAATAGACGCCAAGAACGAAGGTCGTCTAGGTAGTTTGGGCAATCTGCGCAAAGTCGAGTGATTTACAGAGGATTGACGCACTGCTAGCCTGCTCGCTCGGTTTTGAGCCTGGAAACTCTTGGAGGATGCCGCGTCCGCCCGATGGAAGAGGGGAAGCGGAGTCACGGAGGAGAGTCACGATGCAGTTCGCCCATGCCGGTCAGCAGCGCCTGGATCGACGTCACGGCAGGAAGGCCGTCCTCGTCGGTGTGACGACGCTCGCGTTCGCCGCATCCCCCTTCGCCCCGTCGATCCCCGGGATCGGGTCCGGTCCGGCGACGGTCGTGGCCGCCGAGCACGCCCTGGCCGGCTGGCACACCTCCTTCGACCAGGCGATGGCCGAGGCGGAGAGCACCGGAAAGCCGGTCCTGGCCGTCTTCACCGGCAGCGACTGGTGCCCCCACTGCCGCACGCTCGAGAACAACGTCCTGGCCACCCCGACCTTCCGCGAGTGGGCCGAAGGAAAGGTGATCCTGCTGGTCATCGACCTGCCCCAGCAGGGGATCACCGAGGCGGTCCGGGTCGAGCGGTCGAAGGTCTGCATCCGGTACGGCGTGCGGAACTTCCCCGCGGTGCTCATGCTCGGGCCCGACGGCAGCAAACTCGGCGAGAAGCGGGGCTACCAGAACCAGTCCGCCGCCTCCTGGGTCACCGACATGGCGCAGTACCTCCCCTCCCGGCCGGCCCCGGCGGCGGTGGTGGCGAGCGTTCCCCGGGCGGCGGACCGGTCGGCGGACCTGCCCAGCGCCGCGACCCCCGGCGACGGGGTGGTGCTCGACTCGCTCGACAAGGCGATCGAAACCGCTCGGGGCACGAAGCGCCCGATCCTCCTGGTGGTGGCCCGTCCCGGTGACAAGGCGGCCCGCAGCCATTCCGACTCGCTGATCGCCGACCCGGAGTTCGCCCCGTTCGTCCAGGAGAACTTCGTCGTCGCCCACGTGCCCCCGACCGCGGAGAGCGGGTCGCAGGAGGCGGAGTCGATCGAAAACCTGCTCGGCGGCGTCGAACTGGCCCCCGATGCGGTGGAATTGATCGTCACCGACGACGGGCAGACGCCGCTGTTCAGCCAGTCCGGTGCCCAGCCCCCCGCCCGGATCGTCCACGGCCTGCGGCGCTTCCTGGCGGCCCGGCAGGCCTCGCGCTTCGGCACGAGCGCGGTGCGCTGAGCCCCCTCCCGCTCCGCGGCGCGGGGGCCATCAGGCCGTCGGTTCGAGGCGGAAGCGGGCGATCTCCTCGTTGAGATCGCCGATCGCCACGCGGAACCGGTCGACCGCCGCGGCCACCGACTCGGTGGCCGCGACCGAACCTCCCGCTCCTCCACGGAGCCGGTCCATGGCGTCGCGGACCTGACGGACGCTGGCGGCCTGGCCTTCCATCCCCTCGTGCAGCTGCTCGAGGGACTGCGTCACCCCGCGGACGGGATCGACGATCCGCGTCAGGCGGTCGCCGACCTCCGCGACGGCACGGATGCGGTCGCTGACCTCGTTGCGGAAGCGGTCCATCTCCATGGTTCCGCTGGACACCGCCGACTGCATGTCACGGACCATCCGCTCGATGTCCTTGGTCGCCAGCGCCGTCTGGTCGGCGAGGCGGCGGATTTCCTGGGCGACGATGCGGAATCCCCGCCCCGCCTCGCCGGCCTTCTCCGCCTCGATGGTGGCGTTGACGGAGAGAAG
>CAWUOA010000446.1:0-2990 GCA_963923225.1 uncultured Planctomycetaceae bacterium | reverse complement strand
CGCGAGCTGCTGACGAAGTACGGCTTCCCCGGCGACGACGTGCCGATCATCCGCGGCGCCGGCAAGCCGGCCTACGACAAGCCGGCCGACCCGACGGCGAGCAAGTGCATCTCCGATCTGCTCGACGCGGTCGACGCCTACATCCCGGAGCCCGTCCGCGAGCTCGACAAGCCGTTCCTGATGGCCATCGAGGACGTGTTCTCGATCGAAGGCCGCGGCACGGTGGCCACCGGCCGTATCGAGCGTGGCGAGGTGAAGGTCGGCGACGAAGTCGAGATCATCGGCCTCAAGGACAAGGCCGAGAAGACGACCGTCACCGGCGTCGAGATGTTCAAGAAGCTGCTCGAGCGCGGGCAGGCCGGCGACAACGTCGGCTGCCTCCTCCGCGGCGTCGCCCGGGACGGCATCGAGCGCGGTCAGGTGCTCGCCAAGCCGGGGTCGATCAAGCCCCACAAGAAGTTCGAGTGCGAGGTCTACGTGCTGTCGAAGGAGGAGGGTGGCCGTCACACGCCGTTCTTCGCCGGCTACCGCCCGCAGTTCTACTTCCGGACCACCGACGTGACGGGGTCCACCAAGCTCCTCGGCGGCGTCGAGATGTGCTCCCCCGGCGACAACGTGAAGATGGAAGTCGAGCTGATGGTGCCGATCGCCATGGACGACGGTGTCCGCTTCGCGATCCGCGAAGGCGGCAAGACCGTCGGTTCCGGGGTCGTCACGAAGATTCTCGACTGATCCTGTCGGCCATCGCGTGCTTCCGGGCGCCGGCCCCGTCCGGCGCCCGGAAGTGGCGAAAAAACGGCCCTTTCGGCCGCGGAAACCGCCCGTCATTCCCTGACGGCCTGCGGTATGGCAAAACTTGTCGTTTCAGATTCGATTCCGGATTCCACTCCTTTTCGTTTCATCACAGGGGCGTAGCTCAACTGGCAGAGCGCTGGTCTCCAAAACCAGAGGTTGCGAGTTCGATTCCCGCCGCCCCTGCTCCTCGTCGTCCCCTCCGCCCCCGTTCGTCGTTCCCAGTCATCAGCCACCGCCCCTCGGGGCACCCCCGCGAGCCACGCCGGACGGAACCGACCATGGCAGGCATGCAAGAAAACCAGACAGCCGTCGGATCGCTGGGGCGCGAGCTCCTGAGCGCCTCCGTCTACAAACGGAACCAGGGGCGGGTCACCAGGCAGGTGACGTTCGCGGCGCTGGCGATCGCCTGGTGCCTGGGGGTGTGGCGGCTGTGGCAGGCGCTGCCGCTGTGGATCATGGCGGGGGGGCCGATGACTCCCGCCGTGCCGTCCGCCGACGTCGGCCTGGTCCGGATCGCGCTGCCGCTCCTCCTGGGAATCGCCGGGGTGTGGCTGGCCTATCGACTCGTCAACCTGCCCCGTTTCGCCGAGTTCCTCATCGGCGTGGAATCCGAGATGGCCAAGGTGGCCTGGCCGTCGGCCGGGGAGGTGGCCCGCAGTTCGGCCGTCGTCATCTTCATGATTTTCGCGCTGTCCTTCATCCTCGCCGCCTACGATCTCTTCTGGTGGTTCATCCTCCGCGCCATTCAGGGATTCCGTTGAACGGGGGCTCCGCCTCCTCCTTCGACGCCCAGCGGCCCACGTAACCCTCTCCTGCCATGCCCACCGACGAACACTCCGCCGACGCACCAGCCGACGACCGCCACGGCCGCGCGCCCGTGGCCGGTGCCGAAGTCTCCGCGCCGCAGCCGGCGCCGGTGGAGGAGGACGACGACTCGCCCGCCGAACTGGCCGACCCGTTCGCGGGGGGCGAGGACGCCAAGCCGGTGGCGGTCGCCGCCGACGAGGACGAGGCCCCGGTCGGCGAGAAGAAGTGGTACATCCTCAAGGTGCAGAGCAACCGCGAGGATTCCATCGGGGACACGCTCCAGCGCCGCATCCGCATGCAGGGCATGGACCGGTTCTTCGGCAAGGTCGTGGTGCCGAAGGAGCAGGTGACGGAGTTCAAGGGGGGCAAGAAGCGCGTCGTCTCGCGCAAGCTCTACCCCGGATACATCCTCGTGAACATGGTCCTCAACGACGAGACCTGGTACCTCGTCCGCGAGACCGGCGGCATCGGCGATTTCACCGGCTCGGCCGGCCGGCCGAGCCCCATGCTCCAAGCCGACGTCGACAAACTGCTCAACAAGTCGGCCGTGAAGACCGACGAAGCCCCGCGCCTGAAGATCAATTTCAAGAAGGGCGACCGGGTGAAGATCACCGAGGGTACCTTCGAGAACTTCGAGGGCGAGGTGGAGCAGATCGACGAGGCCAACGGCCGCGTCACCGTGATGCTCAGCATCTTCGGCCGGTCGACGCCGGTCGACATCGAGTATTGGCAGATCGAAGGGGTTTGATCGGTTGGTTCCGCCGGGAGTAGCCGGCGGCGACAAGAGGCCGAACGATCGAACCCGCCGTGCGGGTCGGTCGCCCGGCGGACAACGACGAGGCCGGTGGAAAACCGGTCCGACAGAGAAAAAGGTCAGCATCCATGGCGAAGCAGGTGGTTGGGCAGGCGAAGTTCCAGATCCCCGGCGGCCAGGCCACTCCGGCCCCCCCGGTCGGTACGTCGCTCGGCCGGTACGGCATCAACCTCGGCCAGTTCGTCCAGCAGTTCAACGACCGCACCCGCGAAGCGGCGGGCATGGCCATCCCGGTCGTCGTCACCGTCTACAACGACCGCTCGTTCGAGTTCTACACCAAGAGCCCGCCGGCGGCGGCGTTGCTCAAGAAGGCCGCCGGCCTCGCCAAGGGCTCCGGCGTGCCGAACAAGGACAAGGTCGGGAAGGTCACCAAGGCCCAGGTCGACGAGATCGTCCGCCTGAAGACGAACGACCTCAACGCCCGTGACGCCGAGCACGCCCGTCGCATGATCGAGGGTACCGCACGCAGCATGGGGATCACCGTCGACGGCTGACGCGCCGTATCGCCCCCCTGTTCCGCGTTCACCGCCCCTTCCCCCTCCCCCCATTTCCCGAAGACCCAGGATCGCAGCCG
>CAWUOA010000445.1:0-2993 GCA_963923225.1 uncultured Planctomycetaceae bacterium | reverse complement strand
CCGGCGCGGAGAAGACGCTGGGCTACGAGTGGAGCTACTTCGGCAGGTAGGGGCCACGCGTGGATCGGGTGCGGGCAAGGGCGTCGAGGATCGCGCCGCGGCCGGGGCGGCAAAAGTCTCGTCGCCCCGCATCGCTTTGGTCGAGCCGTATGGCCTCTTCGAAGCGGGAGGCGCGATCGGGGCGACTCGAGCGTTCGCCGACCCCGACCGCTCCCTCTCCGTGGGGTGCGGCGACTCGGGCACTCGGCGTCGGAGTGCGAGCGTGCGACTCGGCGGCCTTCTTCGAGCGTGGGACGCCGCGGTCGTCGCGGCCTTCCTACAGCTGCGTCGGATTCGGCGCGTCGCCGTAGACCGCCTTCGGGTCGAAGGCCTTCTCGTGCTCCATGAACTCGAGCGTCGCGCCGGCCGCGAGCTCCTTCCCCACCGGCACCTTCCGGTAGAAGCAGGAGCGGTAGCCGACGTGGCAGCTCGCCCCGCCGGGGATCGAGACGCGGAGCCAGACGCAGTCCTGGTCGTCGTCGATGCGCATCTCGACGACCGTCTGCACCAGGCCGCTGGTGGCCCCCTTGTGCCACAGCTGCTTGCGGCTGCGGCTCCAGTAGTGGGCCTCGCCGGTGCGGATCGTGCGCTCGAGCGCCTCGCGGTTCATCATCCCCACCATCAACAGCTCGCCCGAGGCGTGGTCGGTGGTCACGCAGGGGATGAGGCCGTCGGCGTCGAACTTCGGGGCCAGTTCGTTCCCCTCCTCCACCTGCTCGACACTGGTGCGCGTGCAGAAGAGACCGGCGGAGGGATCGGAGGGGGGCGTGGTCACGGCGGGCCTTGCAGCGGGGGGAGCGGAAACGGCGGCGGCGGGAGGGACCCTCTTGGGTACCCCCGCCCCGTCCGGGAGTCAACGCGCGGGCGTCAGCGGCCGGCGGGCGCCGCGGCGGGTGCGGCGGCCGCGTCGGCCGGCTTGCCGTGGATCTCGCCGGCGATCCGGGCCATCACCATGGGGAGGTAGATGATCCCGGAGTAGTGGTTCGCCTCCATGACCACGTGGTGATCGTCGGCCAGGCCGGCCGAGTCGGCCAGGAGCTGGCAGTGCGACAGCGGCACGACGTCGTCGTACTTGCCGGAGAAGATCCAGGTGCGGTCGGGGCGGTAGCGATGGGCGAGGCGCGTCGGCTCGATGGCGTGGAGCGTCTCCTTGATCTGGCTCTCGGTCATCCCCGACTCGGCGAGCTTCTCGCGCACCTTCTCGGCGTCCTTCTTCCCCTTCTCGAGGACGCCCACCAGATCGCCGCCGGCCAGGAGGATGAAGACCTTGTCGAAGCCCTCGTCGAGGCCGGCGACGGTGGCGGTGACGAAGCCGCCGAGGCTCGTTCCCTGCACCGAGATCCGCGACGGATCGACCAGCGGCAGGCTCGCCACGGCGTCGCGGGCCCGGCGCACGTCGGCCACCGCCTGCCGCACCGCCGGCACGAGCATCTCGGCGCCGGCCCGGCCCTCCTTGGGGCGTCTGGCGCCGTAGAAGGGCATCTGCACCATGAAGGCGTGGACGCCGTGGGCGGCCAGGCCCCGGGCCACGATCCGCCCCACCGTCATCCCGCTGCCCGACTCGTGGACGACGACGCAGGCGGGGCCGCGCGTCGGATTCCCGTCGGCGCCGCGCGCCTGGTACCACTCCATCCACACCGTGTCGTTGCAGTCGGGCCCGTCGGTGAAGGGGGAGGGGAAGCGGACGCGGAGATCGCCCTGGTTGTCGGCGGTGCCCTCCTCGATCGTCACGTCGAAGGGACCGGCCTTCCAGCAGAGACCGGCCAGGCAGGTGCGCGCGTCGTCGCGGGGCTCCTCGCCGGCGGCGAGCGTGTCGGCGGCGTGGAACACGGCGCCGGGCACCGCTGCCGCCTCCGCCCCGGCGGTGGCCGCCGCCCCGGGGATCTCCGCGAGGATCTTCGCCAGGTCGATCCGCACGCTCGGGCACTCCGCCGCGGGCTTCGTGTGCGAGGCGTGGGCCACGTGGAGGAGGAGCTTCTCCGGCACGAAGAGGACGTTGTGGAGATTCGACTTCATCGCCACCGGCCGGTCCATCAGATGGATCGCGGCGTCCTCGTCGATCTTCCCGTACTGCTCCTTCACCCGCTCGCGGAGGCAGAGGAGCCGGTCGCCGGCGGAGAGGACGACCGCGTCGGGGATCCCCGCGCCGAGCAGCTCGTGCCCCTCGCCCGGCCAGACGAGCTCGATCCGCTCCGGCGTCGCCGCCACGCCGACGCTCCGGCGCGTCTTGCCGTCGGCGAAGACGTAGTAGTACTCGCAGGTCCGCGGGCTCCTGGTCCACAGATCGGTGACCTCGTCGAGCGTGGTGCACTCCTCCATGGCGCGGCGCATGAGGGTGGCCATCGGCACGCCGTCCCACTGCCCCTCGCCGCGGCCCCCCATCTCGCCGAGCGAGATGCCGCGGGCGTTCATGCCGCTGACGCTGCCGGTGAAGCCGGCGTAGCCGACCGTCACGAAGGGGATGCGGCCCTCCGGAGCGATGACGAAGGCGGCCGCCGAATCCTGGAGGCCGATCTCGGTCATGTAGTCGAGGACGCGGCCGTGGTAGAGGGTGCCGTCGGTCGTGGCCTTGCCCGAGACGGCGAAGCCGGAGCAGTGGAAGAGCTCGGGGAAGATGTTGACCACCGCCACGAGCCCCGGATCGAGGCCGAGGGCCGCCCCCATGGCGAGGGTCTCGCGCTTGTGGTGTTCGGGGATGTGGGGGGCGAGGCGGGCGGCGGCGTCGTCGAGCTTCTTGCGGAACCACACTCCCCCGCGGATCGTCTCCACCGTGCCGACGACGTGGAGCACCGAATCGACGCAGCGGTGGGCCTCGGCGGTGAGCAGGTCGGCGTGCGCCCGGCCGATCTCCTCGGGCGTGCCGTGGAGCGTGACGACGCGCAGCCCCTCGGCCCACTCCAGCGTGCCGTGGGGAACGCTCTTCTTCTCGCGCGAGGGAGAGGTGAGCTCGGGGC
>CAWUOA010000444.1:0-3007 GCA_963923225.1 uncultured Planctomycetaceae bacterium | reverse complement strand
GCTCCGTCGTACCGCGCCAGGTTGCTCGACGCCTCGCAGGGGGCGACGAGGTAGTAGGTGGCCACGCCCGCGTCGGCGTGCGGGAGGTCGATGTCGATCACCGTGGCCCCGGCGGCGCGGAAGGCGGCGAAGGCCTCCTCCACCGCGTGGGCCACCTCGGGGTCGAGTCCGGTGCCGAAGTGCGCCGGCACGCGGCCGATCCGCACCCCCTCGAGCGACCCTTCCAGATCGCGCGAATAGGCGGGCACGGGGGCGGCCAGCGACGTCGCGTCGCGGGGATCGTGGCCGGCGATCGCCTCGAGCACGAGCGCACAGTCGGCGGCGGAGCGGGCCATGGGCCCGATCTGGTCGAGGCTCGAGGCGAACGCCACGAGACCCCGGCGGCTGACGCGGCCGTAGGTCGGCTTGAGGCCGGTGATCCCGCACAGCCCGGCCGGCTGGCGGATCGAGCCGCCGGTGTCGGAGCCGATCGCCACCGGGGCCATGTCGGCGGCGACGCAGGCGGCCGAGCCGCCGCTGGATCCGCCGGGGGCGCGCTCGGGGTCCCAGGGATTGCGGACGGGGCCGAAGGCGGAGTTCTCGTTGGATCCCCCCATGGCGAACTCGTCCATGTTCGTCTTGCCGACGATCACGGCGTCGGCGGCGCGGAGCCGCGAGACCACCTCCGCGTCGTACGGCGGGCGGTAGCCGGCGAGCATCCGTGAGGCGCAGGTCGTCGGCTGGTCGATCGTGCAGAGGGCGTCCTTCACCGCCACCGGCAACCCGGCCAGCGCCCCCAGAGCCTTGCCGTCACGCCGCTTCTGGTCGATCTCCGCGGCGGCGCGGAGGGCCCCCTCGCGATCGACGGAGAGGAAGGCGTTGATGCCGCCGTCGAGCCGCTCGATCCGTTCGAGGTAGGCCTCGGTGCAGCGTGCGGCGGTGAGATCCCCCCTCCGGACGGCGCTGACCAGATCGACGGCGGAGAGGTCGGAGGGATTCATGGGGACTCGCCAGTCGTGATGGGGGAAGCGGTGAGGCGGCCGGTCGTCAGGCGGAGCCCGAATCGCCGAGCACCGCGGGCACGAGGAAGCATTCGCCGTCGTGTCGCGGGGAGGACTGCAGCGCCGCCTCGCGCGACAGCGACGGCCGGGGTACGTCGTCGCGGAAGACGTTCTGCGTGTCGAGCGGGTGGGCGAGGGGCTCGACGTTCGCGGTGTCGATCTTCTCGAGCTGCCCCACGAAGCCGACGATCTGCGAGAGCTCGCTGGTCATCCGGTCGAGTTCCTCGCCGGTGAGCGCGAGCCGCGCGAGATTGGCGACCTTGGCGACGTCTGCACGGGTGAGGGCCATCGGGAGGCTCCTGAGTGGGGGCCGAGAGGGCGTCGCGCACGAATCCGGGAGTCACCACGGCCGTTCAGCCCGGACGAATCCCGACGTCCGACGCGGAGCCGGCGGCGTGCACGACGTGACGGTCTGCCGACGTCCGCCACCGCGCGGCCCGGGGGACGCGACGGTCGCCGGGACGGGGCCTCGCGCCCCCGTCGCGGGGAAAGGCGTCAGGGGCGGGCGCGCGGGCCGGACGGCACCGCCTCGGGCGCGGTCGGCTTCGACTTCTCGACGTTCGGCAGGCGGAAAGGGGCCTGACGGACGAGCTTGGTGACGGCGCCCCCCTTGATGCACTGCGTGCACACCAGGAGCGTCTTGGCGGTGCCCCGACCGACGGTCACCCGCAGCCTCTGGAGATTCGGCTTGAACTTCCTCCGCGAAATGCCGGTCACCTTGGTGCCGACGCCGCCGAGGTACTTGGCCTTGCCGCGCAGGGTGACGGTGTTGCCCATCGAGAAACCCTTGCCGCAGACCTCACAGGAACGTGCCACGGTACGTGTCTTTCATCGCGTGAACGGATACCACTCCGGCTGGCCGAAAACGGCCCCGGGGAAGCCCTTGAGGATAGCCATTCGGCCCGATCCCGCAAGACGAACGGCCCGGGGGGATGCTCCCGCCCGGAGTTTGCCCATCCGCGGGGCCGGCCGGACGCCGGCGAGAGCCCTCAGGCCCGCCCCGGCCCAGCCCAGCCAGCTAGCCCCGGGCCCGGCGGAGGATCGCCAGGGCGGCGTCGTGGACCAGGCCGTTGCTCGCGATCCCTTCGCCGGAATCGATCCGTTCCCGCCCCTGCCAATCGGTGAACCGGCCCCCCGCCTCGCGGATCACCGTTTCCACGGCGGCGGCGTCCCAGGCGTTCATCAGCGGATCGACCATCAGTTCGGCCCGCCCGGTGGCGACCATCAGATAGCCGTAGCCGTCCCCCCAGGTGCGCGACACGAGGCAGGCCTCCTCGAGGCCGTCGCGGGCGATCCGGCCCCCCGCGGCCCCCCCCATGGAGTCGGGGCGGTCGGCGAAGGAGGTGAAGGCGCTCGAGCAGACGAGCGCCTCGCCGAGGCTCGCTCGGCGCGAGACACGGGCCCGCGTCTCGGCCGAAGTGCCGCGCCGGTGCCAGGCGCCGCCGCCCCTGGCGGCCCACACCGTCTCGTCGAGCGCGGGGATCGCGATCACGCCCACCACGCCGGGGCCGTCGACGCCCCCCTGCCGGCAGCCGACGAGCGTGGACCACAAGGGGACGCCGCGGATGAACGATTTCGTGCCGTCGATCGGATCGACGACCCACACGTAGCCGCTGGTCCCCTCCGTGCCGCCGGTCTCCTCCCCGAGGAAGCCGTCCCCGGGAAAGCGGCCGAGCAGCTCGCGGCGGAGGATCCCCTCGGCGGCGATGTCGGCCTGCGTGACCGGCGACGCGTCGGCCTTGTTCGTCACCTCGAGCGCCGCGTCGCCGTACCAGCGGAGCGTCTCGGCCGATGCCAGCCGCACGGCGTGGAGCGCCGCTGAGAGGCGGGCGGCGATCGGGTCGGAAGAGTCGGTCGGGGCCATCGACGATTCCCGTGGGGACGAGGTCATGCGGCGGGGGGCTCGGAGGAGCCGGTGTCGGGGGCGGGGGAAGGCGTCGCCCGCCAGGAGACCACCAGGAGGATCG
>CAWUOA010000443.1:0-3011 GCA_963923225.1 uncultured Planctomycetaceae bacterium | reverse complement strand
CCCTGAGGCGAAGAGCGATTCCGCCCCCCCCGGGCCCCCCCCCCTGCCCGACCGCCCCCCGCCCGCCGGTGCCTGGATGCCCGAGGCGTAGCCGCTGGAACCAGCGGCGGAGTTCGACGGTTCGCCGGGCAGCGCGGCGTCGCTGGACGAGCCCCGCGCCCCCCGCTTCCGCGCCCGGCGGCCCATCGCCACCGGTTCATCGGGAGTCCAGGGGCGGAGCCATTCGATCACCGCCTCGGCGGTGCCGATCCGCTGCACCGGATCCTTTTCCATCATCGCCTCCACCACGCGGCAGAAGGCGTCGCTGACCCCCGGGGCGAATTGTTTGATCGGCGCCGGTGTCTCGCCGAGCTGGCGCCGGGCTTTCTCCTGGCGCGTTCCCCCGGGAAACGGCACCTGTCCGGCGAGCACGAAATAGAGGGTGCAGCCCAGCCCGTAGACGTCGGCTGCCGACCCCACCGCGTCCGGGGAGCGAATCTGCTCGGGCGCCATGTAGTCCATGGTGCCGACCACGCGTCCGAGCCGAGTCGATTCCGACTCGAGCACCGACCCGGCGAGGCCGACGTCGAGGAGCTTGGCGATCCCCGCCGGCGTCACGAGGATGTTGCCGGGCTTCACGTCACGGTGCACGAGCCCCTGGGAGTGGGCGTAGGCCAGGCCGCGGGCCACCTGGGTGACGACGCTCGCGGCAGCGACCTCGTCGAGTGTCCCGTACTTGAGCACCTGCTTGCGGAGATCGACGCCGTCGACGAGCTCCGTGACCAGGTAATACACCTTGCCGTCGTGTCCGGCATCGAGGGCACGGACGAGATTGGGATGGTCGAGTCGGCCGAGCATGCGGATCTCGCGCCGAAAAGCCGCCTCGGTTTCCGGGGTCGATTTGGCCCGGGGCAGCACCTTGACCGCCACCTCGCGCCCCATCATCGAGTGCTCCGCCCGGAACACCTGCCCCATGCCCCCCTGGCCGAGGACGTCGAGGATCCGGTACTGGCCGAGGGTGAGCTTGCGGCGACCGGCGAGAATCTGCGTCGCCTGGAAGCGGGTGAGCACGCCCCGTTCCACGAGGACGTCGGCCAGCGCCTGGTCGAATCGCGACGGGTCGACGCCACTGCCGAGGGTCGCCCGCACGGCCTCTTCGGCCGAGTCCAGCGTCCGGGCATCGACGAGCGCACTGGCGAAGGCGGTGTCCCGGAAGCGCGCGGCGACCCCGCCCGGCTCGTCTCCGGCGTGCGGCTCGCCCGAATCGTCCCCTTCCGCGTCGCCCATGATGTCAACAGGCTACCCGCCCCCGAGCAACGAGGCGAACCGCGTTCTCCAGACCGGTGGGAGCGGGGCCTCGAGGCGGACCGGCGTCCCCGCCCGCGGATGGCCGAAAGCGATGCTCCGGGCGTGGAGCGCGATCCCCTCGGGAAAAGGGAGCCGGGCCCCGTACCTCCGGTCCCCGACGATCGGGCAGCGGCGCAGCGCCAACTGCCGGCGCAACTGGTGTTTGCGGCCGGTGGCCGGTTCGAGTTCGACCAGCGACACCTCCCCGCTCCTCCGCACGACCCTGGCCCGCAACCGGGCTTCGCGGCCGGTCTCCCCGGCCCGAGCCGGATCGCGATCGCCGCCGATCGGCGGCAGTTGATCGACCCACTCCACCCACTCACCGATCGGGGCGGGGAATCGCCCTTCCACGACGGCGACGTAGTCTTTGGCGACCTCCCGTTCGCGGAACTGCTCGGCGAGGGAGGCGGCCGCGGCGCCGGTCTTCCCGAAGAGGACGACGCCTGAAACCGGCTCGTCGAGCCTCGACACCACCCCCACGAACGGCCGCTTCTCCCGGAGCAACGAGTACACGCTCGTCTCGCCGCGGGGCGCGTGGGCCGTCGGGATGCCCGGCGGCTTGACGACCGCCACGATCAGGTCATCTTCGTGGAGGATCGAGAGGTGGGGAGGCCGCTGTGCCATGACGACGCCGAACAGGAAAATCGTGCTCGCCAGCCGCTCGCCCCGTCGGCGTGAGCTGGCCCGGTCGGCAGGCTGGGACGTGATCCTCGCCCCCCCTCCGGAGTCGGTGGAGGCCTCGGCTCCGCCGCGCGCCACCACGGAAACGCTCGAAGCCTACGTCCTGCGGCTGGCCCGGGCAAAAGCGCGAGCCGTGGCGGAATCCGGCCCCCCCGGGCTGATTCTCGCCTGCGACACCCTGAGCGAAGTCGATGGCTCCGCCCTCGGCCAGCCGGCCGACCGCTCCGACGCCCGGCGGATGCTCGAGACGCTCTCCGGCCGCCGCCATCGGGTCGTGACGGGCGTCTGCCTGATGCCTTCCCGGGAGAACGATCCGATCGAGGCGACCGACGAGAGCGAATTGGAAATGGCGCCTCTGGATGCCGCGTTCCTCGACTGGTACCTCGACTCGGGGATGTGGCGAGGCAAAGCCGGGGCTTGCGGCTTTCAGGACGAGCGGCTGCCACTGCGCCTCGTCGCGGGGAGCCCGTCGAACGTCGTCGGGCTGCCGCTGGAACTGATCGGCCGCCTGCTCATGACGATTCCCTGAAACGACCGTCGGAACGAGCCCGGGCCTCTCGGAAACAGACTCCCTACAAACGAACCGACCCCTGCGGAAAGATCCGCAGGGGTCGGCGTTGTAAAAATCCGGCGATACCTACTCTCGCGCTTTTGGCACTACCATCGGCTCTGGAAGCTTAACTACCGTGTTCGGGATGGGAACGGGTGTGACCTTCCAGATATGGTCACCGGATAGATCCGGAGCCCTGGGCCGCGTAGCGGAAACCCTTCCTGTCGGAGGGGAATTGCTGCGCGCCCCAGGGCGTTGTTTTGGTCGTGGTCGTTGGCACGCTGGCCGTCAGATCACCTGCATCAACAGGCGATTCGATGATCGGCAAGCGCTCGATACGAGTGGTCAAGCGTTCGTCCGTTAGTACCGGTTAGCTGAGTGCATTGCTGCACGTACACGTCCGGCCTATCAACCTGGTCGTCTTCCAGGGGACTTTCGGGTTAAACCCTACGAA
>CAWUOA010000442.1:0-3014 GCA_963923225.1 uncultured Planctomycetaceae bacterium | reverse complement strand
CCCGGCACCCTCCACCCCACAATTGCCCCTCGTCACGGGGCCTCGGTGCCCCTCCCCGAACCGCCGGGCGGCCCCTCCCGGATCCCCGCGGCCGCCCCTGGAAGGATCCCATGTTCGCAGCGACCGGTCCCATCGGCGTCGTCGAGGCGGCTCTGTCGTCGATCACGGGCTGGAACGACGCCACGGCCATCCGTGAGGGGATCCTGGCGGCCCTGCTCCTGGCGGTCTACATCGCGACGGCGCCGCGTGGGAAGCGGCGGCTGGCCTGGATGTCGATCGGCCTGCTGGGGATCGCCTGCGTGGTGCTCGGGCTCCTGGCGGTCTTTCCCCGCCCCGACGTCGCCGGCGGCGGGCACGCGCACCACGTCCTCCGGTTCTTCCTCGTCGCCTCGGCGCTGCAGTCGGTGCTCGTGATCGTCGGGGTGTCGGTGTGGGAGCGACTCTGGAAGCCGCTGCCGAAGATCTTCCTCGACATCGTCCGCGTCGCGCTGCTGGTCCTCGCGCTGTTCGTGGTGATGTGGGACGCCGGCATCGAGCCGGGCGGGCTGCTCACCGGCTCGGCCGTGCTCACGGCCGTCCTCGGCTTCGCCCTCCGCGACACCCTCGGCAACGTCTTCGCGGGGCTCGCGATCCACGCCGAGCACCCCTTCGAGGTCGGGGATTGGATCCAGTACGACACCAACCAGGCGCACATCGGCAAGGTGGTCGAGGTCAACTGGCGTGCCACGAAGGTGCTCACGCTCGACGACGCCTACGTCATCGTCCCCAACGGCCAACTCGCCCAGGCCTCGATCCGGAACTTCACCAAGCCCGACCCCTGGTCGCGCCGCTCGGTGTACGTCACCGCCCCCTATTCGGTCTCCCCGCAGAAGGTGCAGCGGATCATCCTCGAGGCGATGCGGGGGAGCTTCGGCGTCCTCGAGCACCCGGCACCGTCGGTGGTCACCAACGCCTTCACCGAACGGGGCATCGAGTACTGGGTGCGGCTGTTCACCAACGACTTCGACAAGCGCGACCGGGTCGACGGCATGGTGCGCGACCGGATCTGGTTCGCGCTGGCGCGTCACGGGATCGAGATCCCGACGGCCACGCAGTCGATCCGTCTCACGGAGGTCGCCCCTGCGGGGCCGCCGGAGCCGGCCGAGACGGCGATCGAGCGGCGCGTGGAGTCGCTCGAGCGAGTCGGGCTCCTCGACGTCCTCGGCCCCGCCCAGGTCCGCCGTCTGGCGGGCGACTCCCGGGAGCTCCGCTTCGCCGGCGCCGAGCCGGTGATTCGCCAGGGGGACCCGGGAGACAGCATGTTCATCATCCTCGACGGGAACGTCGAGGTGACGGCGGCCGAGGAGGGAGGGGCTGCTGTCGTCGTCGCCCGGCTGGGTCCCGGCGACTACTTCGGCGAGATGTCGCTGATGACCGGCGCCGCCCGGACGGCCACGGTCGTCGCCCTCGCCGAGACGCGCGTCCTGGAGGTTCGCAAGGAGGCCTTCGGGGCGATCGTGGGGGAGAAGCCGGAGCTCCTGGAAAGGCTCTCTTCGGCACTGGCCGACCGTCTCGAGGAGCGTCGCCGGGCGTTGGTCAAGAGCGGCCGCGTCCCCGATCCCCCTCCGCCCGATCTCCTCAAGCGGATCCACGAGTTCTTCTCGAGCTAGTTTGGCCGTCGACGAACGCCTTCACTGGCCGTATTCGACCGGCTGGCACACGCACCGTCCTCCGCGATCGGACTTTCCCATGCAGATCGAACTCCTCCCCTCGAGCTTTCCGTCCTCCGACATGCAGTTCCTCGTGTCGTTCCTGGTCAACGGCACGGTGGCGATCGACGCCGGCTCGCTGGGCTTGCTCGCGAATCTGGAGCGGCAGCAGGCGGTGCGCCACGTGTTCGTCACGCACGAGCACCTCGACCACATCGCGACGCTGCCGATCTTCCTCGAGAACGTCTACTCGGCGGGCCCCGACTGCGTGGAGATCCTCGGCACGGCCGACGTCCTCGACTTCCTCCACGGCGACATCTTCAACGGTCGAGTCTGGCCCGACTTCTTCAATCTCTCCCGCCCCGACAACGCCTTCCTCCGCACGACCGTCCTCGAACCGATGGTGCCGGTGCAGCGAGCCGGCCTTTCGATCACCCCGGTGCCGGTGTCGCACGGCGTCGACACGATCGGCCTGGTGGTGGACGACGGCGTCTCGGCGGTCGCCTTCCCCTCCGACACCGGCCCCACGCAGCTCCTCTGGGAGCACCTCGCCGACCTGCCGCACCTCCGCGCGGTGTTCCTCGAGGCGAGCTTCCCCTCGACGCACAGCGAGTTGGCGGCGCTCACCGGCCACCTCTGCACGCGCACCTTCCCGGCGGAAGCGGCGAAGGCGCCCAGGGGCGTGCGGACGATCGTGGTCCACCGCAAGGCCCGCTTCGCCGCCCAGATCGCCCGCGAACTCGACGAGCTCGGCCTCCACGACGTGGAGCTCGTCCGCCCCGGCCACGTCTACACGCTCTGAGGCGGGGCCGCGTCAGGCCTTGGCGCGGCTCTGGCGCTTGCGGTCGTGCTCGGAGAGGAGGATCTTGCGGAGGCGGATCACGTCGGGGGTGACCTCGACGAGCTCGTCCTCCTCGATGTACTCGAGCGCCTCCTCGAGCGACATGCGGCGCGGGGGCTTCAGGAGGATGTTCCGGTCGCTCCCCGTGGCCCGCATGTTCGTGAGCTTCTTCTCCTTCGTCGGGTTGACGATCATGTCCTCGCTGCGGGCGTTCTCGCCGACCACCATCCCCTCGTAGACCTCGTCGCCCGGCTCGATGAACAGATCGGCCCGCTCCTGCAGGCCGTCCAGGCCGAAGGCCACCGCCTTCCCCGGCACCATCGAGATCAGCACCCCGTTGGCGCGGCCGGCCACCTCGCCCTCCATCGGGCTCCACTTCTCGAAGCGGTGGTGCATGATCGCCATGCCCTGCGTGGCGTTGAGCACGCGCGTGCGGAGGCCGATCAGGCCGCGGGCGGGGATCGAGAACACCGCGTGGGCGAACT
>CAWUOA010000441.1:0-3021 GCA_963923225.1 uncultured Planctomycetaceae bacterium | reverse complement strand
GGGGCGGAGGGGCGGAGCCCCGGGAATCAGAACGAGGGGATCGGGAGCTGGATCGCCCTCTCGAGCCAGTGCTCGAGCTCGGAGAGGACGTCGCGGGACACCGGCTGACGGGACGCCGCCTGGAATGGCGGCCGCGGCGCCGTGGGCTGTCCGGTGAACTCGACGACGAGATCGCCCCCCTCCGCGCCGCCGCGGCCGACGGCGATCGTGTGCGACGCCGGATCCCCGACCATCTCGCAGCCGGCGAGGAACTGCGCCTGGTTGGCGAGCTTGTCGTCGACCACCAGCGCCTGCCCGGTCCGCTTGTCGATGCCGAGCACCCCCAGGCGGACGCGGTCGCCGGAGCCGCCGCGCTGGATCTGCCGGGCGAAGAGGAGCATCGGGAGGGCCTCCGGCTGTCCGGGATGGATGCAGTGGCGGAGGATCGTCGCCGGAACGGGCCAGAGCATGTCGCCGTCGGCGCGGCTCAAGGCCCACAGCGAGCCGGTGGCCGGGGGGACGTTTTCCCGGGCGAACTGTTGCGGCAGGCTCGTGATGATCCCGACCTTCTCCATCAACTTCCGCTCCTCGGGGGTCTCGCGTCTCCCGACGAAGACGAGAAACCGGTCCTCCCAGGCCTTCACCCGCACCTGTTCCATGCCCGCGGGCATGTCGCGGAGCTTCGTGCGGAAACGGACATGGCCGTCGACGAGATCGACGACCACCAGCGCGCCCGTGGGCTCGACCACCGCCAGCGCGTCGGTCCCGGCGCGGGTGGCGAGCGCCTCGCGCGAGAACGATCCCAGCGGCACCCGCTGCATCGTCGCCGGATCGACGAGGTCCAGCGCGATCGGACCGGCCCCCGGCTCCCGCGCACCGGGGGCACCCCCGTCCGAGTCCCGCGGCCCCACCGTCACGATCCGCCTGCCGCAGGTGAGGAGGCGACGCGTGCGCGGCGGAAGATCGCAGGTTCGCACCAGTCGCCCATCGACCATCGACACCACGCTCGCCTGCCGGCCGCTCGGCGGAAGCACGCACACGAACTCGTCGTCGCCGACGAGCTCGCCCGACGCGGGAATCCTGTGACGCTCCCAGCGGACGGCCCCCGTGGCGGGATCCCGCAGCACCAGCGACGTGTTGGCAAGCACCGGGAGCCCGGTCGTCCTCACGTGCCCGACCTGCACCGTCGCCACCTCCGCCACCTCGTCGGGCTCCGAAATCTCCATTCCCAGGGGCACCGTGCCGAGTCGGGCGTGACGTTCGCCCACGTTCCTCCCCATGAACGGCATCACCATCTCCGCGGCGTTTCCGGTCTGTTCGTTGGCGACCCACAGCCTGCGGTGCCGCTGGCCGGGCACGTCGGAGAGTTCGCAGCCGATGAGCGTGCCCCCCGAGCGGACCACCATCACGCGCCCCACCACCGACGCCTCGGCGGCGTAGGGCTGGAAGCCGTTCCATCCGTCGCCGCGGCCCGGAGCGTCGACGCTGAACGGTTCGCCGACGCGACGGCCGAATCCGTCCACGACCACGAAGGCCGGCTGCTGGATGTCGTACGACAGCCGCATCCCGGGCAGCGACGCGGTCTCGGCCCCTTCCAGGGGAATGGGAATGAGCCGGGCCATGCGGTTGGGATCGTCGCCCCCGCCACGGGTGCCCGCGCGGCGCTCCGTGATCCGTCCGAACGGCCACGCGACCCCCGACGCGGAAGCCTGCGAGGCGTCGGCCGGGCCGGACCGGCCACGGAGCAGATCCCGTCGCACCGCCAGATCGCGCCCCGCGTCGGTGGAGGCCCCGGTGGCCGTGATCAGGTCGCCCATCGCCGGGAGGAGCAGCTCCCGCACGCGCGAGGAGGCCGGGTGGCCGGCGAGGCGCTCGTCGAGCGAGGCCAGCCGCGTCGCCCGTTCCACCACCGGGAGGACCGCCTCCGCGGCGGCGACGTCGGCCGACACGCGGGCGTCGATCTCCCGGCGCAGTTCCGGGGAGGCCTGTTCGAGAATCCGCCGGAACCGTCCGGAGAGCCACACCGACTCGGCGAGCCCGACGTTGCGGTCGCCGGGATCGGGTGAGACGACGTCGCCACGCGCCCAGGGGACCGTCGGCCCGGCGTCCAGGAGCGGCGCCAGCGCCCTCCAGGCCGGCTCGATCTCCCCGGCGCGCAGATGGCCGTCGACGACGAGCCTCCCGATCGGACGCGACGGCCCGACGTCGATGCCGCCGCTGGACCGCCACACACCGAGCGCCGCGGGGAAGTCGCGTTCGAGCGCGGCCAGCAGCGCGTCGCGCACGACCGGGACCGGCACCGCGTCCGCAGCGCCGCCGCGGGCGGCGAACACCGCGGCGAGCCCCGCTGCCGCGTTCCCCCGGTCGATCTCGAGCTGCCCTCGCCACAGCGTCGCCCAGGGGTCGTCGGCGCGGGCGCGCAGCGCCGTGTCGATCCGTTCGCCGAGCGCCGACGCCTGATGGTAGACATCGAGCGAATCGACGCCCTGCGACACCACCTCGCCCCGGTAGGCGACGAGGTTGCCCGCGACGTGACCACGCGCCGGCGAGCGGCCCGCCACCGTGCCGTCGGCGAGATCGATCTCCACCACCTCGGGGGTGTCGAGCGGGAGGAACAGCCGGCCCTCCGTGAGGACGCCACGGCCGCTGGGGCAGGCGCCGTCGAACCCGGGCGGGGCCGACCACGCCGCGCCGCCGTCGGCGAGCGAAAGGCTGCGGACGCCGCGCCGGCCGACGACGACCGCCCGGCCGTCGACCACTCCGGCCAGATAGAGTCCGTCCTGGCGCGGCGCCTTCCAGGCCACCGCGCCGCTGCGGAGGTCGAGGCAGTGGATCTCGTCCGACTCCCGCGGCGTGAGGACGATCTTCCCGCCGGCGAGGACGGGGCAGGAATCGCGCCATCCGCTCGCCGCGGTCGGCCCGGTCGCCCCGACGAGGCGGCCGTTGACGATCATCGCCCCGCCGACGGCGCCCCGCTGCACGCGCACCCCGTTGGGAAGGAGGACCGAGTCCGCCTGCTTCGGCTGCGAGTAGGTGTAGGCC
>CAWUOA010000440.1:0-3021 GCA_963923225.1 uncultured Planctomycetaceae bacterium | reverse complement strand
GCAGCGGTCAGATGTGTATAAGAGACAGGGGGGAAGGGAGGGCAGACTACTCTCCGCGCCGCTGGCCCCGCAACGCTCGCCTGGCGGCGTCTGCTCCCCGAAGGCCCCGCGGTTCGCCTTGATCGGGGGGGGCCAGTTCCCTAGCTTGCCCCGGATTCCAGTCCGGCAGGAGGCCGGGCACACGACCAAGGAGGGCCTGCGATGCGTCGCACCTGGGGGACGATCGTCGATGCGGTGACTGCCGCCGGACGGGGGCTGGCCGCGGCCGGCTCCGGACTGGGAGCGGGCCCGGGGGCGATCGGTGCGGTGGTGATCGTGCTGGCGTGCGTGGCGTGGCGCGTCGGTGCCGGGGGAAGCAGTGCGGATGCCCAGACGCCCGGCCGGACCGGCTCCGCCGTCCGGGCACCGGCGGCCCCGCCGAAGCAGCCCGCCCCCCCGCGTCTGGCGGCGATGGTCGATGGCGCCGAGATCGGCCGCGAGCAGCTCGAGGCCGAGTGCCTCGCCCGCCACGGCGCCGCCGTCCTCGAGGCGATCGTCAACAAGACGGTCATCGAGCAGGGCTGCAAGCGCCAGGGGATCGTCGTCGGCCCCGAGGAGGTCGACGCCGAGATCGACGCCATGGCGAAGCGATTCAACCTCCCGCGCGACAAATGGATCGAGCTGATCAAGGACGAACGCGGGGTGAGCACGAAGGAGTACGCCGAGGAGATCGTGTGGCCGATGCTGGCGCTGCGCCGACTGGCCCGCGCCGCCAGCGAGCCGTCAGAGGAGGAGGTCGCCGAGGCCTACGAACACCAGTACGGCCCCGCCGTGAAGGCCCGGATCATCGTCTCGCGCACGGCGGCCGACGCGGAGCGCGTGAGGGCCGACGCGGTGGCCCGTCCGGACGATTTCGGCACGATCGCCAGGCAGCATTCGGTCGACGTGGGCAGCGCCAGCGCCAACGGATGGGTGCAGCCGATCCGCCGGCACACCGGCGAGCCGAGGTTCGAGGCGGTGGCGTTCGGCCTCGAGCCCGGCGCCATCTCACAGGTGGTGCAGGTCGCCGACCAGTTCATCGTCCTCCGTTGCGAGGGGCATCTCCCCGCCGCCGACGTGAAACTCGAGCAGGTCCGGCCACGGCTGGTCGAGGAGCTGCGCGAGCGCAAGAGCCGCGAGGCGGCCCAGGCGGTGTTCCGACAGCTGCAGGACGCGTCCCGCGTCGAGAACGTGATGAACGATCCGGCGAAGGCGGCGGCGATGCCGGGTGTCGCGGCCCTGGTCAACGGCGTGCCGGTGACCGTCGACCGCGTCCGCCAGGCCTGCGTCGAGCGGCACGGGGCGGACGTGCTGGAAATCCTCGTCACCCGCGCCCTCCTGTCGCAGGCGATGGCCAAGGCGCAGCTCGCCGTCACCGAGGCCGACATCGACGCCGAGATTCGCCGCGGCGCCGAGGCGATGGGATTCCGGCGTGCCGACGGCACGCCCGACGTCGAGGCCTGGCTCGAGCGCGTGACGCGCGACGACAAGGTCCCGCTCCAGCACTACGTCGAGGACATCGTGCGGCCGACGGTGGCGCTGAAGAAACTGGTCGGCAAGGTGCCGGTCTCTCAGGAGGACCTCGACAAGGCCTACGCGGCGACCTTCGGTCCGCGGGCGAAGTGCCGGGTGGTGATCCTCGACACGCAGCGCCGGGCCCAGGAAGTCTGGCAGATGGCCCGCGAGAATCCCTCGGCCGAGCGTCTCGGCGACCTGGCCGAGAAGTACTCCGTCGATCCCACCACGCGGGCCCTCCGCGGCGAGGTGCCCCCCATCCAGCGCTTCGGCGGCCAGCCGGCGATCGAGCGCGAGGTGTTCTCGCTCAAGCCGGGCGAGCTCTCCGGGGTGGTGCAGATCGCCGACCGATTCATGGTGTTCTTCTGCGAGGGCTTCACCGAACCCCGCGCCGTGCGCTTCGAGGAGGTGCGGGACGAGCTCTACCTCGACATCGAGGACAAGAAGCAGCGCATCGAGATGGCCCGGTATTTCAGCCACCTCCGCGAAGGGGCGGCGATCGACAACTTCGTCGCCGGCACGAGCCAGACGCCCGCCGCCAACCGGGCCGCTCCGCCGCTGGCCGGGGCGCCGCAGGCGGCGCCCTCGGCGGACGCGCCGCCGGCCGCGGGCACGCTCTCCCGGCAGGAGATGGAGGAGCTCTCCAGGCCCCGCGCCGGCAGCCGCCGCGCCGTCGCCCCCCCCGCCACCGGGTCGGAAGGGGTGCGGCGGGCGTCCTTCGAAACGGCACCGCCCGCCGCCCGATGATCGGGCAGGCGGGCGGTCGGTGATCGGACGGAGAAGAACGCCCGAGCCCGGGGGTCACTCGAGCTCGGGAAGCACCGCCTCGGCGATCGCCGCCTCGCGGAGCTTCTCGAGAGCCTTGGCCTCGATCTGGCGGACGCGTTCCTTCGTCACCCCCAGCGCCGAGCCGACCTCCTTGAGGGTCTGCGGCTCGGTCCCCCGGTCGAGACCGTAGCGCCGAATGATGATCGTCTGCTCGCGCGAGTCGAGCCGGTCGAGGAACCGGCCCACCTGGTGGAGCCGGTCCGACTCGGCCAGCCGCTGCTGGTTCTCGTCGGAGCGCCGGTCGGCGGCGGTCTGCAGCAGTTCCACGTCGACGGCCCTGAAGCGTTCCCGGTGCCGGTGCTCGTCCGGGATCGTGCGGGCGAAGTTCTTCATGATCGCCCAGGAGGCGTAGGTGCTGAACTTGTTGCCGCGGGCATAGTCGAACTTCTCGACCGCGCGGATCAGCGACATGTTTCCGTCGCTGACCAGGTCGAAGAAGCCGTCGCCGGGCCCGACGCGCCGCTTGGCGATCGAGACGACGAGCCGGAGGTTGGCCCGGACGAGCCGGTTCTTCAGCGCCACGATCTCCTCGTAGAGCGCGTCGATCTGGTCCATGAGCCGCGTGCTCGGCTTCTCGGGGTCGAGCTGGGCGCGGAGCTTCGAGGCCTTGTGCTTGAGGTAGTTGAACTTGCGGAACAGCCACACCTCCTGCTCGCGGGT
>CAWUOA010000439.1:0-3021 GCA_963923225.1 uncultured Planctomycetaceae bacterium | reverse complement strand
GACGGTTTCGACCGTGGCTCTACACGATCGCCACGAACCAGGCCATCGACGCCCAGCGTCGCAACCGCCGCCACCGCATGGTCAGCCTCGACCAGCGCACCGGCGGCGACGACGACGTGGGGGCGCTGGTGGAGATGCTCGCGGGCCGTGATCAGACCGCCGACGAAAGGATGGCGGGCGAGGAAGCGAAGCAGTGGGTGCGGGCCGCGGTCGACGACCTGCCCGACACGCTGAAAAGCGCCCTCGTCCTCGTCTATCACCAGGGGATGAAGTACCGCGAAGCGGCGGACGTCCTCGGGATACCGGTGGGCACGGTGAAGAGCAGGCTCCACTCGGCGCTGTTGAAGCTCAACGAGTCCTGGGAATCGGGCGGCAAGAGTCTTTGAGGAGACGGTGCCATCACCATGCGAGACGATCTTGTCGGCTATTGTCTGGGGGCGCTCGACGCGCCCGACGCCAAACGCGTCGAGTCCGCCCTCGCCGATCCGGCCACGGGTCAGGCGCTGCGTCGCGACCTCGACGCGATTCGGCGGGCCACGCTCCCTTTGGCGGCCGACAGGGACCCGATCCCCGCGCCGCCGGGCCTCGCCGCCCGCACGCTGCTCGCCGCCGCCAAGGCACGGGGGGCGGTCAACGCGACGGTGACGCCGATCGGCGACGCGGCACGGGCCGCGGCGGCCGATTCGCACCGGCCGGCCCGTGAACAACGCGGCCACCACGAGAGGCACCGCCCCGCCGCGCCCGCCTTCCGCCCGGTGGAACGCGGCGAGGGGGGGAACGAGGCGGGAATGAGCTGGATCGACACCATGCTCCTGGCCGCCACGGCGCTGGCCGCGTCGATCCTTCTCATGCCGGCCTTGGCCTCGCTCGTCCAGCAATCACGCCACACGAAGACCGATCGCAACATGGTGAAGATCGGCAACGCCCTCCACGGCTACGTCTCCTCGCACCGCCGCTATCCCTCGCCCCCCGACGGCGGCCCGATGTCCCGCGGCGGCCTCTACGCCCCGATGCTCGTCTCCGAGCACCGCATCGCCGCCGACGACGGCACCTTCCTCACGCCCGGCTCGGTCCTGGCCCGCAGCGGCACCTTCCGCGTCCCCACGATCCAGTCGCTCGAGGCCTCCCGCGAACTCCCCTCCTTCGACGAGCTCGTCCGCACCATGGGGGGCGATTTCGGCTACACCCTCGGTCACCGCGATCCGATGGGGAATCTCCAGCCGATCCGTGGTCTGCATCGCAGCCATCATCCGGTGATGGCCGACGCGCCGGACGAGAGCGGCGAGCGGAGCGACAACCACCCCGACGGTCTCCACCATTTCCTCTGGGAGGATGGACGGGTGGGGAAGGTCCACGAGTCGGGCATCCATTTCGACGACGACCACGTGTACCGCAACCACGACGGCGTCATCGCCGCGGGGAAGGACGAGGAGGACGCCGTCATCGGTGCCTCGCACCACCAGCCGTGAACCGGCACGGACGGCGGATTCGCGGCGGTCGGGCGACCGCGTCAGGCGATGAACCCGGATCGCGTCAGGCGATGAACCACGTGGCGAGCCAGTAGAGCCCGCCGGCCAGCGACATCACCACCGGCAGCGTGAAGGCCCACGCCAGCAGGATCCGCTGCACGGTCCCGACGCGGAGGCCGGAGCCGTTGGCCCACATGGTTCCCGCGACGCCCGACGAGAGCACGTGCGTCGTGCTCACCGGCATGCCGAGCCGGTCGGCCATGGCGATCGTCGTCGCCGCCACCAGTTCCGCCGCGCCCCCCTGGGCGTAGGTGAGGTGCTCCTTGCCGATCTTCTCGCCGACGGTGACGACGATCCGTTCCCAGCCGAACATCGTCCCCAGCCCGAGACAGAGGGCCACCCCCATCACCACCCACTCCGGCACGTACTCCACGGGCCGCGACAACGCCTTGGACAGCGTCTGCAATTCCTTCCGCTCGTCGGCGGGGATCCGCTCCCTGAACTGCCGCAGGAGCGTCCGCACCGAGGCGCCGAGCTCCACCATCTTCGTCCGCACGTCCCAGCGTTCGTCCGCGGAGAGGTCGGCGAACGACTCGCGGCCGGCGAGTGTCGCGCCGATGTCGCGTGCCAGGGGGACGGGATCGAGGGTCGCGAGGACGGCGTCGGCCCGCGGGACGGGGTCGAAGACGTCGTCCAGACGGCCGGAGTCGAGCGACGCCTCGGCGGCGGCCACCACCTCGGCGCGGGAGTAGCGTTCGACGCGGGCGTCGGCGAGGTGCCTGTCCCGCAGCGCGCCCATCAGGGCCGCCAGCTCCGGCCGGGCGAGTCGCTCCTCGAGACCGGCGGCCGCCTCCCGAGCCGCGGCGATGGATTCGCCGTCGGAGCGCAGGTCGAGGGCGAAGGCGCCCGGCACGATCCCGATGAGGACCAGCATGATCAGCCCCATCCCCTTCTGCCCGTCGTTGGATCCGTGGGCGAAGCTCACGCCGGTGCAGGTCCCGACCAGCAGCGCCCGGATCCAGAACGGGGGCGGCTCGTCGCCGGTCGGCGGCTCGTAGAGGTGCTTGGCGGGGATGAAGGTCCGGCAGGCCGCCAGCAGCAGCGCCGCCAGGGCGAAGCCGACGAACGGGGAGACCACCAGCGCCGTCGCCACCTCGACGGCCTTGTGCCAGTTGATCCCCTGCAGCACCGACCCGCGCTCGAGGAAGGAGTTGGCCATCCCCACCCCCATGATCGAGCCGACGAGGGCGTGTGAGCTCGACGCCGGCAGGCCGCGGTACCAGGTGGCGAAGTTCCAGATGATCGCCGCGCCCAGGAGCGAGAAGACCATCGCCAGGCCGCGGCCGGTGTGGATGTCGACCAGCAGGTCGACCGGGAGGAGGTGGACGATGCTGAAGGCGACGCCGATTCCCCCGGCGTGGACGCCGATGAAGTTCCAGATACCCGACCAGACCACCGCCGGGGTGGGCTTCATCGACTTGGTGTAGATCACCGTCGCCACGGCGTTGGCGGTGTCGTGGAAGCCGTTGATGCACTCGAAGCCGAAGGCGAT
>CAWUOA010000438.1:0-3026 GCA_963923225.1 uncultured Planctomycetaceae bacterium | reverse complement strand
TTCCCCGGCCCGGCCTCCTGCGACAGCACCGGGGAGAGTGGCACGACGGCCAACAGCCCGGCCATCACCAATCCCGCGAGCGGGCGCAGCCGGACGAACCGGCCGCGGCTGGTCGCGGGGGCCATCGGGGGCGAGAACGTCTGACGCATCGATTCCCTCGTCGAGCCGGGGCGTGGGTGAAAACGGCCCCGCAGCGTACTGCGCCGTCCGGGGGCTGTCGATCGAGACTCCCCTCCGCTGGCCCCGCCGTTCACGGAGGCTTCGCGTGTGCGAGCACCCGCTCGCGCGGAGGGCCGGGGGTCAGTGTCGTTCGGGAATCCGGCGCCGCGGTTCGAGACCGCGGCCGAGGCCGAAGCCGAGACGCGCGCCGACCAGCGCGCCGGCCCCCACGGCGACCACCATCACCGGTACGCGGGCGGGAGCCCCGTCGAGCCCCAGGCTCGCAAGCGTCGTCGCCGCGAGAACGCCCCCCGCACCGGCACCTCCCACGCCGCCGTTGACCGCCATCAGCAGTTGCACGAAGCGCACCATCGCTCGCCGGCTCCCGTTCCAGGCCGTCGATTCCCCACCCCGGGGGTCCCGTACGTCGTCGAAGGGAAAAAGGTTCGACGCGACGGCGACGGTGGACTTTTCGCAGGCGAAGAGTCCGTAGACTGCCCGCCATGCACCAGCCCCTCCGCCCTCGCGCCCGGCCGTCGCGATCCGTGGCCGCCATCGTCGCCCTGCTCCCGCTCTTCGCGGTCTCCTCCATCCACGCCGTCGACGAACCGCCGTCCGACGCCGCCGCGCGGGCCGCGGCGCTGCGTGCCTGGGCCGAGACGCACGCCGGCGATCCGCAGGCCGGCGCCGCCGTCTTCCGCGACGAGCGGCGCACGAACTGCCACCGCTGCCACGCGATCGACGGCACGTCACCGGGCGTCGGGCCCGATCTCGGGTCGATCGGTTTCAAGTTCGACCGCGCGGGGCTCGTCACCGCGGTCCTCGAGCCGTCGCGATCGATCGCCGTCGGCTACGGCACCACCGTCGTCGCCACGACCGACGGCAAGGTCCATCAGGGGATCCTCACCCGCGTCACCGACGACTGGATCGAGCTGATCGACAAGGATGCCAAGCCGATCCGCCTCGACACCGCGACGATCGAGTCGCGCACCGAATCGCCCCTGTCGCTGATGCCCGACTCGCTCCACGTCGGACTCTCTCCGCAGGAGTTCACCGATCTGGTCGCCTATCTCGGTTCGCTCGAGCGCACCGCCGATGCGACCGCCCCCGACGGCACCACGACCCACGTCGCCGCTGCGAGCGTGACGGCGACGTTCGAGCCGGCCTTCGGCGACCTCTCCTTCGAGCACCCCACGTGGGTCGGTCCGATCCCGGGAGGCGGGACGGAAGCGGGAGACGACGCACGTGCGGGGGCCGCGCGCTTCGTGGTGCTCGAACAGTCCGGGCGGGCGTTCGTGGTGGCGGCTCGAGGAGGTGAATGGACGAAACGGCTCCTCTTCGACCGCTCCGACGCCGTGCGCGTCGTGGGCGCCACGGGCCTCCTCGGGATGGCGTTCCACCCGCGGTTCGCGGACGACCGCCGGTACTTCGTCAAGTACCAGTCGGCGACGCCCGACGGCATGGAAACGGTCGTCGAGGAGCGTCGCTTCACCGACGGCGACGTCGACGACGCGGCGTACCAACCGCGGCGCGTGCTCACGATCCCGGTCGTCACCCCCGACCACAACGGAGGCTGCCTCCTCTTCGGCCCCGACGGGATGCTCTTCATCGGTGCCGGCGACTCCGGACCCCAGGGGGATCCGCAGGGACACGGGCAGGATCGCTCCACGCTCCTGGGCAAGATCCTCCGCATCGACGTCGACCGCCGTGGCGACGGCCTGCCCTATGGCGTTCCCCCCGACAATCCCTTCCGCGACACCCCCGGCGCCCGTCCGGAGATCTGGGCCACCGGCTTCCGCGAGCCGTGGCGCTGCTCCTTCGATCCCGCCACCGGCAGCCTGTGGGTGGGCGACGTCGGCCAGAACCGCTACGAGGAGGTGACACTCGTCCGCGCCGGCGAGAACCACGGCTGGAACGTCTTCGAGGGGCACGCCCCCCACGCCTCGGAGCACCGCCGCGACGGCGACCGCCACGTGCCGCCGGTGTTCAGCTATCCCCGGAGCCTGGGGGCGAGCGTCACCGGGGGGCATGTCTACCGCGGCTCCCGGGCGCCCCGCCTGCAGGGCCGCTACGTCTGCGGCGACTTCGAGTCGCGGAGGATCTGGGCGCTGGCCGAGACCGACGGCACCCTCGCGGAGATCGTGGAGATCGGTCGGGCGCCGAGCCGGATCGTCTCCTTCGCCGAGGATGTCGACGGTGAGTTGCTCGTCGTGGGCTACGACGACGGCGTCGTCCGCAGGCTCCTGCTCGATCGGGTCGATCCGGCGCCGGTCGTCGAGCGCGTCATCGCCGACAACGCCCGCTCCAGCCCCGTGCCCTGGCGGTTCACCCTCGAGGCGCCGCCGGAAGGCTGGAACGCCGCCGGCTTCGACGACTCGGCATGGACCCCGGGCCCGGGCGGCTTCGGCTCGGCGGGCACGCCCGGCGCGATCGTCCGCACCGACTGGCGCTCGGGCGACATCTGGCTGCGACGGAGCTTCGATCTCCCGGCGCCGATCGCGCCCGGCGCCGAGATCCGTCTCCTGATCCATCACGACGAGGATGCGGAGGTGTTCGTCAACGGTGTCGAGGCGGCGCGGCTGGAGCGCTGGACGCAGTCGTACGTCGACCTCCCGATCGCCGCGGCGGCCGCGTCGACGCTACGCCCGGGCCGGAACGTGATCGCCATTCACTGCCGACAGCACGGCGGTGGGCAATACATCGACGCCGGGCTCGTACAGCGCGTCCCGGCGGCGCGGACGCAGCGGCCGGCCGAGTGACGGCTCACTCGCCGTGCGGAGTCCTGGCATCGCCGTCGATCGGCGCCGCGTGCGGCAGCCGATAGCAGGCCGCCTCGACGGCGTTCCGCACGAGGAGCCTGTCGCCGG
>CAWUOA010000437.1:0-3043 GCA_963923225.1 uncultured Planctomycetaceae bacterium | reverse complement strand
CCGTGAACCTCTCGAGCCCCGCCGTCCTCCTCGCCATCTCGATCCTCACGGGGCTCCTGCTCCTCACGATGGTGTTCCTGGTCGCCAACTACGGCCAGCTCTGGTTCCAGGCCTACTGGTCGAAGTCGCGGGTGACGTTCCTCGAGCTCCTCGGCATGAGCCTGCGGAAGGTCAACGCGCGGACGATCGTGCAGGCGAAGATCATGGCCACGCAGGCGGGCCTCGGCAGCGACATCTCCGCCCGCAAGCTCGAGGCCCACTACCTCGCCGGCGGCGACGTGCCGCGCGTCATCCGGGCGCTCATCGCCGCGCAGCGCGCCGACATCGACGACCTCGACTTCGACGAGGCCTGCGCCATCGACCTCGCCGGCCGCGACGTCCTCGACGCGGTGCAGACGAGCGTCAACCCGAAGGTCATCGACTGCCCCGACCGGGTGAGCGGCAAGTCGACCCTCTCCGCCGTGGCGAAGAACGGCGTGGAGCTGAAGATCCGGGCCCGCGTCACGGTGCGCACCAACATCTCGCAGCTCATCGGCGGGGCCACCGAGGAGACGATCATCGCGCGGGTCGGCGAGGGGATCATCACCTCGATCGGCTCCTCCGAGAGCCACTTCGACGTCATGGAGCACCCTGACACGATCTCCAAGGCGGTGCTGCAGCGCGGCCTCGACGCCCAGACGGCGTTCCAGATCGTGTCGATCGACATCGCCGACATCGAGGTGGGGGAGAACATCGGCGCCCGCCTCCAGGCCGACCAGGCCGAGGCCGACACGCGCGTCGCCCGGGCGAAGGCCGAGGAACGGCGCAGCATCGCCATCGCGCGGGAGCAGGAGATGAAGGCGGCCACCGCCGAGAACCGGGCCGCCGTCCTCCAAGCGGAGGCGCTCGTGCCGCAGGCGATGGGGCACGCCTTCCGCGCCGGCCGGCTCGAGTCGGCCGGAAGCCGCGATACGAAGGCCTGAGCCTCCCGGCCCGCCGCGCCGCCGCCCAAGCCCCCCAGTTTTCCCCCGAGCCTCCCTGCGACCCGGGGGGAACGAAGCGACCGGGGGATTGGCTGGAACTTTTCCGGCCCGCCTGCCGATACCGTCTCCGCGGCAGGATCGTCGCGCCGGGCCCCTGGCGCGCGACCGATGGCAGGATGCCACGGACTTCCGCACGGCATTCCTCACCGAACGCGTCAAGGGAGTCACGCCATGGGCATGCGGAAACTGCGGGTCTACACCGGTCCGGAGCTGGGCCAGGACGTCGAGACGACCACCCGGGCCGCTGTGCGGGGGGCCCCGCGGGCCGACAGCGTGACGCTCTCCCTCGGCGACGTGCTGCCGCTCCTGGCCGACGCCGTGGCCAGCAACCGCACCTGGCTCTCCGATTTCGCCGACGACGAGATCACGATCACCGCCGATCTCCACGACGTCCTCCAGGCTTACCGGCACTTCCGCCGTCCCGGCGCTTGACCCTGCCCCGCCGGCGGCCCTGGTCCGGGTGGTAGACTCCTCGCCGTGCCGGGGGAGGACTCCGGGCCGCGCGGAGCGGCCCCGCCCCCCCGAGCCTCGACCACGGGGAGGGTTCGCCATGCAGGTGTCGCGTCGCGATTTCGTCGAGAACGCCTTCGTCATGGCCGCCACGGCCTTCGCGGCGGCGCCGCGGGTCGCCGCCGCCGCCGAACCGGCCCGCTCGAGCGCCGCGGTGACGCCGATCGAGAAGCTGCGCGTGGCCGTCGTCGGGGCCAACGGCCGCGGCGGCGAGCACGTCGGCCAGTGGTCGGGCATGCCCGACACCGAGGTGGCGGTCATCTGCGACTGCGACCCGAACGTCCAGGCGCGGTACTACGAGAAGTTCAAGGACGCCCCCCGCCAGCCGGAGTTCGTCCAGGACCTCCGCCGCGTCCTCGACCGCAAGGACATCGACATCGTCTCCGTCGCGTCGCCGAACCACTGGCACGCGCTGATGGCCATCTGGGCCATGCAGGCCGGCAAGGACGTCTACGTCGAGAAGCCCTGCAGCCACACCGTCGAGGAGGGGCGGGTGATGGTGCAGTGGGCGCGCAAGCTCGGCCGGATGTGCCAGATGGGGGCGCAGAGCCGCGGCATGACGGGGATGCGCGAGACGATCGACTTCGTGAAGAGCGGGAAGATCGGGCCGGTGAAGCTGGCCCACGCCACCTGCTACAAGCGCCGGCCGAGCATCGGCCTGGTCGACACGCCGGCCCCGATCCCCCCCGGCCTCGACTTCGACCTGTGGGCCGGCCCCGCTCCCGACGTCGTCCCCCACCGGCAGCGGCTCCACTACGACTGGCACTGGAACAAGCTCACCGGCAACGGCGACCTGGGCAACCAGAATCCCCACGAGCTCGACAAGGCCCGCTGGGGCCTGGGGAAGCAGGAGTTCCCCAAGCGCGTGGTGAGCCTCGGCGGCCGGCTCGGCTACCTCGACAACGGCGACGTGGCCAACAGCCAGGTGACGCTCTTCCAGTGGGACGACGCGATGTTGATCTCCGACGTCCGGGGCCTCGAGATGAAGAGCCCGGTGACCTTCGGCCTCGCCGGCGGCCCGCTCGGGGTCGGCAACGTGTGGTGGGGCACCGAGGGCTACGTCGTCTCCACCAACTACCAGTCGGGCGTGGCCTTCGACTACGACGGCAAGCAGCTGGGCATGTGGTCGGGCGGATCGAGCCAGGCCCACTTCGCGAACCTCGTCAAGGCGGTCCGCAGCCGGAAGCACGAGGACCTCTTCCTCGACATCGAGGACGGCCACCAGTCGAGCGCGCTTGCCCATCTGGGGAACGCCTCGTGGGCCCTCGGCGAGAAGGTGCCGCTGGGAACGCGGCCGGCGCTCGCCGCCGGCGACGAGCGGGTGAAGGCGACGCTCGAGAGCTTCGAGAGCCACCTCCGCGAGAACGGCGTCGACACGGCCGTCACGCCGCTCCTCATGGGCCGCGAGCTCGTCCTCGACCCGAAGACCGAGAAGGCGACCGACGACGCCGCCAACCGGCTCTTCACCAAGGAATACCGCAAGGGCTACGAACTGCCGCGCGTCTGACGCA
>CAWUOA010000436.1:0-3044 GCA_963923225.1 uncultured Planctomycetaceae bacterium | reverse complement strand
GTTCGATGACGTCGAGGTGGCCGAGGGTGATCGGATCGAAGGAGCCGGTGTAGACGGCGGTCACGCTGCCGGCGGACGTGGAGCGGGGGGCAGCGGACGAGCGGGGGGGGGCGGCGTGCGACATGGCGGAGCGTTTCGTGAGGAGGTTCTTCGGGGCCGCGCCGTGGGCGGGAAAGGGTCAGGCCGGGGCTCGGGACGACCGGAAGGCCGTGGCGCAGGGATGGATTGGCGGATTCGACCCGTTCAAGGCATAATCCCGCGGTGCAGAGGGCCCGGCCGACCGGCTCGATCGTCGTCGGCCGTTATTGCAGCAGCGCGTGGGGATGCGGCCGGGGTCCGGAGCCGTCCGACGCGAGCAGGGAGATTTCCGCCGGTGACGAAACTCATGCCCATGATCGGAATGGTCGTCTCCGGCCTGGTCGGGATCCTGTTCATCGCCGACCTGGCGGTGAAGGTTCCCTTCCGGCGGGTGAGCATGATGCTCGACATCGGCTTCCTGCTCGCCGCCGTGATCGTCGCCTATCTGAGTTGGTCGGTCCTCGACACCTCGAAGACCTGATCCCTCCCGCCGCTCACGCGGCGCGCAGCACCGACCCGCCGCTCGTGGCCGACCCCTGGCCGAGCAGGCCGCCGAGGCCCCCGAGGGTGACCACGCGCGACTGGCTTCTCCCCGCGTGACGGGCGACGCTGCGGGCGAGCCGATCCTGCGCCGAGCGGGCGTCGCCCGAGAGGTCGATCGACTCGACGACGAGCGAGCCCGGCGCCGGCGATCCGCCCCAGGGAAGGAGCCGGCCCAGGCCGGTCACCGGGGCGGGCGCCGTCTCGATCTCCCACAGGCCCCACACCAGGCTGCGGCAGCGCCAGCCCTCCGGGGCGGGGCGGCGCGTGCCGCGCGACGCCTCCTCGAAGCGGTCGACGACGGCGACGCCGGCGCCTGCCGACACGAGCAGATCGCGGTGGGCCGCCGGCGCTCCCGTGGCAAAGACGCAGCCTTCGACGGCGACGCCGCTGGCAGCGGCGATCGCGAGTCTGCGGCGCGTCTCCTGCCGGGTGGCGGTCGCTTCCGAATCGAGCAGGACGGCCCAGCCGGCGGCGCCGGAAGCGTCGGTCGTGGCCCCGGCGAAGCGCTCGAGCGACTCGGCGTCGGTCGCCCAGGTGACGGCGGCCCCGCGGGCGACGCCCGCGAGCGCGGTGAACGCGGCATCGGTCGTGTCGTGCGGAACCCTGGCGACGATGACCACCGTCGCGGGCGAGCGGTCGTGTGACACCTGCACCTCCCGCCGGCGGGGAAGGTGACTGTCCTCCGCCCCGGACCCGGCTCTTTCCGGTATCGTCACGCCAGGGGAACGGATCCAATCGCCCGCCGGGCGCCCGCGGAACCGTCAGCCCCCGTCGCGGCGCGATCGACTCTGCGGGCCGCGTCGACCCTGACGACGTCGCTCCGGCGGCGCGGGCCGGGTTCAGCGGGCGGCCGCCGCGTGCTCCCTGGCGACGATCGCCTCGACGAGCGCCCCCGCCGTGGGCACCGCCGCCTCGCAGTCGGGGGCGATGCCGAGCCGCGAAAGCGCCTCCGACGTCACCGGACTGATCGACGCCACGCGCCAACGGCGCAGACGCCCTCCGAAGAGCCGCGCCGCCGATTCGGCGATGGCGGCGCTGGTCACGGTGATCCAGTCGATGCCGCCGCGGTCGATGGCCTCCGCCGTCGCGGCGTCGAGGCCCGGCAGGGCCTGCGTCGTGTAGGCCGCCACTTCGGTGACGTCGTGGCCGGCCGATTCGAGCTCGCGCCGCATCACGTCGCGGCCCCGGTCGGCGCGGACGAGGAGGACCCGGCCCCCCCGCATCGTCGGGAGGAGCGCCGCGGCCATCCCCTCGGAGTTGCTCGTCTCCGGCTCGAGGTCGCAGACGAGCCCCGCCGCCGCGAGCGCCGCGGCGGTCGCCGGGCCGATCGCCGCCAGGCGGGCCGTGCCGAGGGCCCGCGCGTCGCGTCGGGCGGCCGAGAGGGCCTCGACGAAGGCGCGCACGCCGTTGGCACTGGCGAACACGATCCAATCGAAGGTGTCGGCGCGGCCGACGCACGCCGCGAGGGCCGCGGGATCGGGCGGCGGGCCGATCCGCACCACCGGCACCCGCAGGCACGTCCCCCCCAGCCGCTCGATCGCCGCCGCCATCTCCTCCCCCTGCCCTTCCGGACGGGTGAGGAGGACGCGCTTGCCCGCGAGCGGACCGGGCCGAGCGGCCGTTCGGCCCGGTCCGCTCGCGGCGCCGGGGGCGTCGCGGAGCGCCGCCACGTCGCCGACGATGGCGACCGCGGGGGTCGGCCAGGCTTCGGAGGAGGCGCTCGCGGCGAGCGCGGCGAGCGTGGTGTGGGTGACGCGCTCGTCGAATCGCGAACAGCGGCTGACGACGGCGACGGCCGTGTCGGGGGCTCTGCCCGCGGCGACGATGTCGGCCGCCCAGCGGGCCATGCGGGCCATCCCCATGTAGACCGCGAGCGTGCCGGGGAGGCGGGCCAGCTGGGCCAGGTCGATGGCCGCCGGCTTCGCCTCCGCCTCGTGGCCGGTGAGGATCGTGAGGTGCGACGCCCCCGAGCGGGTCGTGAGCGGGATCCGCGCCGCTGCGGCCGCCGCCAACAGCGCCGTGACCCCCGGCACGATCTCGTAGGCGATCCCCGCCGCCTCGAGCGGAGCGGTCTCCTCGGTCAGGCGGCCGAAGATCGACGGGTCGCCCCCTTTGAGCCGTACGACCCTCCTGCCGCCGCGGGCGAGCGCCACCAGAAGTTCGCCGGTAACGCTCCCCGGATCGGCGACACGTTCGTCGCGCGGTGCCGGGAGCAGCTCGGCCCCGGCCGGCGCCTCCCGGATCAATTCGGGGCAGACGAGGGTGTCGTGGACCACGCAGTCGGCCCGGCGCAGCCGGTCGAGGCCGCGGAGGGTGATCAGGTCGGGGTGGCCCGGCCCCGCGCCGACGAAGGCCACGGAGGGCTCCCCGGTCCGGTCGCGCGGATGGGGCTCGGGCGACGGGGAGGGGGTGCTCATCGGGGG
>CAWUOA010000435.1:0-3045 GCA_963923225.1 uncultured Planctomycetaceae bacterium | reverse complement strand
GCGCCGGGCGGGCCACTCCCTCGAGGTCCGCGTCACGTGGGAGGCCGGGGACGCGGTGCGGTTGGCGGCCGAGGCGGCGGACGAAGGGGTGGATCGCGTCGTCGCCGGCGGCGGCGACGGGAGCGTGAACGAGCTCGCCACGGGCCTGATGCGACTCGACCCCGCGCGGCGGCCGGCGATGGGAATCCTGCCGCTCGGCACCGCCAACGATTTCGCCACCGCCTGCCGGGTACCGGCCGATCCGCTCCGTGCCCTCGAACTGGCCTGCACGGGAACTGCCCGGCCGGTCGACGTCGCCCGGGCCAACGACCGGTTCTTCGTCAACGTCGCCTCGGGGGGATTCGGCGCCGCGGTCACCGCGCAGACGCCGGTGGAGCTCAAGGACGTCCTCGGCGGCGGCGCCTACACGCTGATGGGGTTCCTGGAGGCGATCAACTTCCGTCCCTACGAATGCACGCTGCGGACGCCCGCGGGCGAGGAGCGGGGGCATCTCATCGTGGGCGCCGTCTGCAACGGCCGCCTCGCCGGCGGAGGCCAGCCGCTGGCCCCTTCGGCGCGCATCGACGACGGCCTCCTCGACGTCGTCACGCTCGTGCCCTTCACGCTCGCGGACGTGCCGCAGGTGGCGATGGAACTGGCCACCGTCCTCGCCGCCGGCGGCGATCCATGGCGCGAGGGGCGGTGGGTGCGGCGCGAGCAGGTGCCGTGGGTGGAGGCCGAGAGCGCCGACGAATTGCCGGTGAACCTCGACGGGGAGCCGGTGAAGGCACGCCGGTTCCGTTTCGAGGCCGTGCCCGGCGCGATACGCATGGTCCTCCCGGCCGACTGCCCCTGTGGGTGAGGTGGCGGCGTCTCGCCCGGGTTAGAATACCGAAGGCGGCGATGGGGGCACCTCGCCGCGGAGGAGTGGCGAGGCGCCTGAGGAAAGGGCGATGGACGGCCAGGCATCCGACGACCAGCGCCGACGGGAGGCCCGCTCGACCGGATTCGACGGCCCGTCCGACCGGCAGAGCGACCCCGCCGGGGGCGCTGCGCGCGAGGCCCCGACCGTCTTCGTCGGATCCGGGGACTTCCCGGGAACGGGCGCCGCCCCCTCGATCGCCTTCGGCACCGGCATCGTCGTCGATCCGCGCCCCGGGGAAGGGACCGTGTCCGGCGTGGAGATCGGATCGGCGGCCGGATCGTCCGCGCCTCCCGACCACACGCTCGAACTCCATCCCTGGTCGGATGGCGATTCACGGGGGGCCGCCTCGCTGACCGTCGGCCCCGTCGCGCCGGAGGATCCACTCGCGGGGGTGGGCACGGCCTCGAACGCCAGACGGTACCGGGTGGTGAGGGAGCTGGGACGCGGCGGGATGGGGATCGTGTGGGAAGCGTGGGACGTGTTCCTCGAGCGGCCCGTGGCGATCAAGTCGCTCGAGGTCCGCGGCGACCGTCCGGCGCAGCTGCGCCGTTTCCTCCGCGAGGCGAAGATCGCGAGCCGCCTGAACCATCCCGGCATCATGGCGGTCCACGAGTTCGGGATCACCGACGACGGCCAGGCGTACATGGTGATGCGGCTCCTGCGCGGCAAGACGCTGCGGCGGATCCTCGACGAGCGGACCCACCCTTCCGACGACCTGCCGCGGCTGCTCGCCGCCTTCCTCCAGGCCTGCCAGGCGGTGGCCTCGGCCCACGACGCGGGGGTCATCCACCGTGATCTCAAGCCGTCGAACGTCATGATCGGCGAGTACAGCCTCGTGACGGTGATGGACTGGGGACTGGCGAAGGTGATCGCCGAGCCGGAGAGTGCGGAGGAGGACGCGCCGCACGTGTCCCCCTCCGACCCTCTCCACACCGTCTGCGGCACGCTCTTCGGGACGCCCGGGTATCTCGCGCCGGAACAGGCACGCGGCGAGACCGACAAGATCGACCGCCGCGCCGACGTCTTCGGTCTGGGGTGCATCCTCTGCGAGATCCTCACCGGCTTTCCCCCCTTCAAGAGCGACGTCCCGGGCGAGGCCTGGCGACGCGCCGCCGCGGGGGACACGTCCGAGGCGATCGAGCGCCTCAAAGAGAGCGGCGGGCCCGAGCCGGTATTGCGCCTCGCGCGGCGCTGCTTGGCGGCCGATCGCGACGCCCGGCCCGCCGACGCGGGCGCCGTCGTCGACGAGCTCGTGGCCTATCTCGAGAGCGGGCAGCGCCGGGCCGAGCAGCAGCTCGTGCGGTTCTTCGATCTCTCGGTCGACCTCTTCTGCGTCGCCGGTCTCGACGGATTCTTCCGGCGCTGCAACGACAACTTCGTCCGCCTCCTGGGGCATTCCGAACAGGAGCTGACCTCGAAGCGATTCCTCGACTTCATCCATCCCGACGACCGCGAGGGGACGCTCGCCGAAGTCAGCCGCCTGTCGCGCGGCGAGACCACGCTCCGCTTCCGGAACCGCTACCTCCGTGCCGACGGTGAGCCGGTGTGGCTCGAATGGAACGCCCGCGCGGTGCCGGAGGAGGGGGTGATCTACGCCGTGGCCCGCGACGTCACCGAGCGCGTGCGGCTCGAGGCGGAGCTCGAACGCTCACGGCGCGACATCGACGACTTCATGGAGAACGCGAACGTCCCGCTCCATCGGGTCGATGCCCGGGGGATCGTCGTGTGGGCCAACCGGGCGGAGCTCGAGTTCCTGGGGTACCCCCGCGAGGAGTACGTCGGGCAGCCGATCGCGAAGTTTCACGCCGACCAGGCGGTGATCGCCGACATCCTCGCCCGGCTGGGTTCCGGCCAGTGCCTCGCCGGATACCCGGCCAGCCTCGTCGCCCGCGACGGGTCGCTCCGCCGGGTCGCCATCCACTCGAGCGTGTACGCGGAGGAGGGGATCTTCCGCAGCACCCGCTGCCTGTCGTTCGCGGTCGGGGCCTCGGCTCCGGAAAGCGAACGCCTCGGCCGGGCCGAGGCCGAGTGTGCCGCGCTCCGTGGCCGCGTCGCCGAGCTCGAAGCCCGCCTCGAACGGGGCTGACGGCCAGCGCCGTCGGCGGGGGGGAGCGATCGACATGACGTGTTCGAAACGAGCG
>CAWUOA010000434.1:0-3047 GCA_963923225.1 uncultured Planctomycetaceae bacterium | reverse complement strand
GTCCCCGGAACCCCGACCCCGAAACCCGACCCCGAGCCCCGCCGACGCTCCGACCGGCACTACCGCCGGTGGAGCACGAATCCCTCGATCGCCTCGTACTCCGGCAGCCCGAGCCGGTCGTACATCTGGGCCGTCGCCCGATTGCGGTCCTCGGCCCGCTGCCAGAACTCCCGCGGGTCGGTGGCCCCCGGGAACAGCGCCCGGTCCTTCTGGCTTTCGTGCTTGAAGATCGCCATCCGCTTCCGCTTCACCTCGTCGGGCGAGAGGGGCACGGCCATGTCGAGTTCGTGCGGATCCCATTCCTGCCAGGCGCCGCGGTAGAGCCACAGCTCGCAGTCGGCGGCCCAGGGGCGGTCGGCGAGGCTCTCGAGGGCCTGCGTCACCGCCGCCAGGCAGACGCGGTGCGTGCCGTGCGGATCGGACAGGTCTCCGGCGGCGTACACCTGATGCGGCTTCACCGAGTCGAGGAGCCGCGCGGTGATGGCGATGTCCTCGGGGCCGATCGGCGCCTTCCGCACCCGGCCGGTCTCGTAGAAGGGGAGATCGAGGAACCAGATCCGCTCGTCGGCGACCCCGGAGAGCCGGGCCGCGGCGCGGGCCTCGGTGCGGCGGATGAGCCCCTTCACCGCCTGGAGTTCCGGGATGTCGACCGCCCCGGCGGGCTTGTCCTTGATGAAGGCGCGGATCCGGTCGACCACCGCCTCGACGTCGCCCACGCCCGCGGAGGGGACGATGCCGCGCACGAACTCCTCCACGAACTCGGCGTGCCGCTCGGCGGCGCCGTCCCACACGGCGATGTTGCCGCTGGTCTGATAGGCGACGTGCACCTCGTGGCCCTGCTCGCAGAGCCGGATGAACGTCCCCCCCATGCTGATGACGTCGTCGTCGGGATGGGGGCTGAAGACGACGATCCGCTTGGGGAACGGGTCCGCGGCCGGCGATTCGGGCGCGCCACCGGCACGGGCGACCCCCGTCCACTTCTGCGCGGCACGCTGCGAGAAGCGCTGCCGGCGGGCACGGCCCGGCTTGCCGCCGGGCCATCCGGTGATCGTGTCCTGCATCGAGCGGAAGACGTCGATGTTGATGTCGTAGGCCCGGCCGCAGGTGGAGAGGAGATCCTGCAGGCCGTGCTCGTTGTAGTCCTCGTCGGTGAGCTTGAGGATCGACTTCTGGAGCTGGAGCGCGAGCCAGATCACCGCCTTCCGCACCAGCCCCTCCGTCCACTCGAGGCCCAGCGTGTCGAGCGGCCCGACGAGCCAGGGGGAGACGAAACGGGTCAGCCCGCCTGCCGCGGCGCGGTCGAGGACGAAGCGGGCGTCGGGGTGCTGCTGCAGGGCGCTGGCCGAGACCTGCACCGAGGCCGGCTGCTCGACGGCCTTGGCCACGACCGATGCCTTGTGCTCGCCGAAGGCCAGGAGGATCACCTTCCGGGCGTCGAGGATCGAGCCCACGCCCATCGTGATCGCCTGCCGCGGCACGTTCCACTCGCCGAAGAAGTCGGCGGCGGCGTCGGCGCGGGTGACGTGGTCGAGGGTGATGAGGCGCGTCCGGCTCTCGCGCGGGCTCCCCGGCTCGTTGAAGCCGACGTGTCCGGTGCGGCCGATGCCGAGGATCTGCAGGTCGATCCCGCCGGCGGCGCGGATCTTCGCCTCGTACGCCTCGCACGCCTCCCACACCTTCTCGCGCGGCAGCGTGCCGTCGGGGATGTGGATGTTGGCCGCGGGGATGTCGAGGTGGTCGAAGAGGTGCTCGCGCATGAAGCGGTGGTAGCTCTGCAGCGCCCCCGGCTCCATCGGCCAGTACTCGTCGAGGTTGAAGGTCACCACCGAGCGGAACGACACCCCCTCCTCGCGGTGCAGGCGGACGAGCTCGTCGTAGACACCGACGGGCGTGCTGCCGGTGGCCAGCCCGAGCACGGTGCCCCGGCCGGCGGCGGCGCGCGACGTGACCATCTCCGCGATCTCGCGGGCCACGGCGCGACTGGCGTCACCCGGCTGGTCGTAGACCGTGACCGGCACGCGTTCGATCGGCCCGCCGTGCTGGTGGATGGCCGAGGGCACGGGGCCGCGGTAGACGGGGCTGGGGGCCTGGGCCGGAGCGGCGGAGCGGTGCTGCGTCATGGTGAACTCCCGGGCTGCCGCCCCGCAGGGCGGATGAAGGGCCGGGGAGAACCTCGGCGATCGACCGGAGGCCGGGCGATCCGTTCCCACCGGCCGCACTCGCGGCGGAGAGGGCACGGACGCGCCCTCTCCGCGGCGGAATCAAACGAGCTTGGTCTTCCCCGGCACCGCGATCGGCTGCGGGGGGAGTGCGGGGCCGAACTCCCACGAGGGAGGGGCGAGGTCCTCCTTCGAGTCCCAGACCTGGTCCCAGGTGACCTCCTGGCCGGTGTAGGCGCTCATGCGGGCCATGATCGCCATCGCCGTACTGTTGGTCATCCGTACGCCGTTGTTGATCGGCTTGCCGGAACGGATGGCCGCGAAGAGCTCGTCATGCTCCTGCTGGTACATGTCGTTCTTCTTGACCTCGCTCTGCCAGGTCTTGCCGTCGGTGACGATCTCGTGCTGGTCCTTCCAGCCGTTGACGATCGCGTACCCGTTGGCCCCCATGATGTAGTCGCTGTTGTCGTTGGCGCAGTTGGGGAAGTGGCGGCACATGTGGAATCCGCGGCTCCCGTCGGCGTACTCGAAGGTGGCGCCGAAGTGGTCGAAGATGTTGTTGCCGGTCGGCACGTCGGGCCGCACCTCGCGGCCGCCGGTGCAGACGACGCGCGTCGGGGGCACGTCCTTCATCGCCCAGGCGATCTTGTCGAGCGAGTGGACCGCCTGTTCGGCGATGTGGTCGCCGGAGAGCCAGGTGTAGTACTGCCAGTTGCGGATGTAGTACTCGAGATCGCTCCAGCCCTGCTGGCGGGGCACCTCGCCGCGGAAGCCGGCGGCGTTGTAGGTGGTGTAGACGGCGCGGACCGGGCCGATGGCCCCGTAGTGGATCCGGTCGTAGATGTCGCGTTCGCGGGCGGAGTAGCGCCAGCAGAAGCCGGCGACGAG
>CAWUOA010000433.1:0-3059 GCA_963923225.1 uncultured Planctomycetaceae bacterium | reverse complement strand
CCCCCGGGCCCGGTACCACGACGCCCCCGGCCCCCGGCGGCTGGCGGGCGATCCTGGCTGGAGCCGCCCTCATCGTGGCGGCGGCCTTCTTCGTCGGCTGGCCGGCCATCCACGGCGACTGGCTGTGGGACGACGACACGTCGATCACCAACAACGCCACCACGCTCGGCCCCTACTCCTTCCGCACGATCTGGGTGGCCCCCAATGGCCCCGATTATTTCCCGCTCACCGCGTCGGCTTTCTGGGCCGAATGGCATCTCTTCGGCAACCGGGTCACCGGCTACCACGTCGTGAACATCGCGCTGCACGCGCTCTCGGGCCTGCTGCTGTGGCGCCTGCTCGCGGAGATGCGGGTCCCCGGAGGCTGGCTCGCCGGGCTCCTCTTCGTCGTCCATCCACTCTGCGTGGAAAGCGTGGCCTGGATCTCCGAATTGAAGAACACGCTCTCCCAACCCCCGTTTCTCCTGGGGGCGCTGTACGCCGTCCGCGCCGACCGGCGCGACGCCCCGCAGGTCACCGGCGCCGACATGCTCGCGCTGTTCTGGTTCCTCGTGGCGATGTTCGCCAAGACGTCGGTGGTGATGTTCCCCGTGGTGATGCTGCTCCACGCCTGGTGGCGCCGGGGCACCGTCCGCCCGCGCGATCTGCTCCGTGCGGCGCCGTTCTTCTTCGTCTCTCTCGTCCTCGGAATGGTGACGATCCTCTTCCAGCACGGCAAGGCGATCGGGGAGGAGAAGATCCCGGTGGGGGGCCTGGCGTCGCGACTGGCGCTGTCCGGCATGGAGGTGGTCTTCTACCTGTGGAAGATCGTCCTCCCGACGGGCCTCCTCCCGATCTATCCGCGCTGGGAGGTCGATCCTCCGAAGGCCTGGCAGTTCCTCCCCTGGGTGCTCCTGGCGGCGGTCGCCGCCCTGGCGTGGAGCTACCGGGCCGGATGGGGCCGGCACCTGCTCTTCGCCGGCGGTTTCTTCCTCCTCATGGTGTTCCCCGTCCTCGGCTTCGTGACCATCGCCTACATGCGCATCACCTGGGCGGCGGACCACTTCGTCTACCTGCCGATGGTCTCGATCCTGGCACTGGCCGCGGCGGCGGCGGCGGACAGCTACCGGCGCCTCCCCGTCGCTCGTCGCTGGCCGGCGGCCGCGGCCGGGGCCTTGGTCGTGGCGGCCCTGGCCGGGGCCAGTTTCCGATACTCCGCGGCCTGGGCGAGTGAACGCGCGATGTGGACCCACACCCTGGCCGGCAATCCGGACGCCTGGCAAGCGCACAACCGGCTGGGAGCCGTGCTCATCAGGGAGGGAGACGTCGACGGGGCCTACGAACACTTCGTCGCCTCGTCCCGCCTCCGCCCCGATCTCGGCGAGACCAACAACAACCGGGGCCAGGCGCTGGCATCGAAGGGGCGGATCGACGAGGCGATCGAGGCGTTCGAGATGGCGGCGGCCGCATCCCCGCAGATCCACGTCATCTGGATCAACCTCGCCAACGCCTACGCCACCGCCAATCGATTCGACGACGCGGAGCGGGTGCTGACGGACCTGCTCGATCGGCAGCCCGACATGCTCGCCGCCCGGGCACGCCGGGCGGACATGATGGCACTGCGCGATCGCTTCGAGGAGGCGGCGGCCCAGTATCGGATGGTGATCGAGAAGGCGCCCCGGAATCCCATCCTGTGGAACAACCGTGGCGTCTGCATGCTCAAGATGGGGCGCGCCGCCGACGCGGCCGACTGCTTTCGGCGGGCCCTCGCCATCGATCCACGGATGGGGGACGCGCAGAAAAACCTCGCGACGGCCGAGGAGGCCCTCCGCCGGGCGACGCCGGCGGCCAACTGACCCTCGTCAGCGGGTCCGGACTCGGATCATCCGATCCAGGCCCGCGCCGCCATGCGGAACAGGGCGCGGATCGCCTCGCGCGACTGGCGGAACCCCGCCTTGCTCGCCCCCTCGGTGCGATTGGTGAACGTGATCGGCACCTCCGCGAGCCGGCCGCCGGCGCGGTGAATGTGCCACAGCAGGTCCTCCTGGAAGGCGTAGCCCTCCTCGAAGGGGCCACGGATCCGGTCGAAGAGATCGAGCCGCACCGCCCGGAAGCCGGTGGAGGAGTCGTTGACCGGGATGCCGATCACCCACCTCGAGAAGACGTTCACGAGACTGCTGGCCACGTGCCGCGAGAGCGGCCAGCCGACGATCCGGCCTCCGGGGACGCGCCGCGACCCGACCACCACCGCGGCGGGCGACGTCCCTGACGGTTCGAGGGCGGCCAGGAGGCGGGGAATGTCGGCGGGATCGTGGCTGAAGTCGGCGTCCATGTTGACGGCGATCTCGAAGCCGTGCCGCCGTGCGGCATCGAAGCCCTCGAGGATGGCGCTGCCCAGACCGCGGCGGCCACGCCGCACCAAGAGGTGCAGCCGCGGCTCCGAGGCGGCCGCTTCGGCGACGATCGCCGCCGTGCCGTCCGGGGAGTCGTCATCGACGACGAGCAGTTGCAGTGCCGGATCGACGGCGAGCACCGCGCGGCACAGCGCCGCGATCGACTCCCGCTCGTTGTAGGTGGCGGTGACCGCGAGCACCCGGCCCGGCGGCCACGGTTCCGCCGAGCGGAGATCGTCATCGCGGGAGCGATCCGCTGGAAGGATCGAGTCCGGCCGAGTCAGCGCCATGCCCTTCATTCTCTGCGATCGCCACGCCTCATGCGAGCGAAGAGGCGGCGGTAATCGTCGATCCGCACCGGCTTCGCCCGGCCCGCCCCCTCCGCCTGGGGAGGCTGCCACAAATCCTCCTCGATGACGAGCATGTCGGAGTCGTCATCGACCGGCGCCGCCGCGCACGCCTCACGCGGCGGCTCCGCGGCGGCCAGCGGCTCCCGCGCGGCAGGTGCCGGATGGCTCGGGCGCTCCGCCCCGGGCGTCGTCGGCGCGGGGCCGGTGGCAGCCGGGAGCCGCGGCCCGCCCGGGAGTTTGCGCACCAGCGCCGCCCCCTCACGGCTGGCCACGTGGCGCCGCGCGGCGAAGTCGTCCGGCCCGCGGACGACGCAGCGTTCCACGCCGCCGCGGTCAT
>CAWUOA010000432.1:0-3063 GCA_963923225.1 uncultured Planctomycetaceae bacterium | reverse complement strand
CCGTCCTTCACCTCCCACACCTTCACGTCGGGGTGGTAGACCGGCACGGCCCCCGAGGGGACCGGCGTGAAGTGGAGGTCGAAGAGGCGTTCGGCGGTGCGGAACATCCCCTCGCGGAGCTTGTCGACCTGGAGGTAGGGGACGACCTCCGCCTCGTCGAGGTCGTAGAGCTTCTTCCGCACCTTCTCGGCGTAGTAGCGGTAGTCCCAGGGCTCGATCGTGATCCCGGCCCCTTCGGCGTCGGCGATCGCCTGCATCGCCGCCACCTCCTGCTTCACCTCGGCCACGGCCGGCCCCCACACCTCCTCCATGAGCTGCATGGCACGCTCCGGCGACTTGGCCATGGCGTTGTCGAGACGCCAGTGGGCGTGCGTGGCGAAGCCGAGGAGGCGGGCGCGGCGGGCGCGGAGCTCGAGGATCCGGCGAATCGTGGCGTTGTTGTCGGTGGCGCCCGCGTCGCCGCGGCTCACGAACATCTCGAAGACCTCGCGGCGCAGGGGCCGGTCGTCGGCGAAGGTGAGCAGCGGTTCGACGCTCGAGCGGGTGTTCTGGATCGCCCACTTCCCGGCGTGTCCCCGGGCGGTCGCCGCCGCCGCGGCGGCCGTCTTCTGGGCCTCGGGCAGCCCGGCGAGGCGGGCCTCGTCGGCGACCACCACGAGACCGTCGTTCTCACATTTGAGGACGTTCTGGGCGAAGGTGGTGGAGAGGGCGGCGAGCTCCTGATTGATGGCGGCCATCTCCTTCTTCGCGGCCTCGTCGAGCGCGGCGCCGCCGCGGATGAAGTCGGTGTGGGCGAGCCACGCGAGCCGCTTCTGCTCCGCGGAGAGCCCCGACGACTCGCGGGCGGCGTAGACCGCCTCGATGCGGTCGAAGAGACGCTTGTTCTGGAAGATCGAATCGGCCATCGCGGCGAGCTTCGGCGCCACCTCGCGCTCGGTCTTCTGCACCGCGTCGTCGGAGAGGCAGGCGCCCCAGATCTCGTAGACGTTCTGGGCCCGGTCGAAGTCGCGCGCGGCACGCTCGAGGGGCAGGAGGGTGTTCTCGAAGGTCGGCGGGGCGGGGTCGGCCGCGATCTTCTCCACCGCCTCGAGGCGCGCCTTCATCGCCTCCTCGATGCCGGGGCCGAGATCGGCGATGCGGACCCGGTCGAAGGGGGGCACGCCGCCGTACGGACCGGTCCAGGGGGCGACGACGGGATTCGGCTCGGCGGCGGAGGCGTGGGGCATGGGTGAGGCGAGGCAGGCGATCACCGCGGCCGCCAGGATCGATCCATGGATCCTCGTGGAACGGGACACGTGCCGATCTCCTTTTTCGGGGGTGGGGCGCCGGGGCGCTTCTCGAAGCGGGGTCGACGTGCCCCGTGGCCCACGATGATAGCCGCCCGGAGTGCTATGCTCTGCCGGAAACGGTCCCCGAGGCCCGCGCCGAATCCTCCCGGAGTGCTGTCCGTGAAGCGTCCCAGCCATGCCGAGCGTTCCACGGTCGCCGCGCGACCCCGCCGAGCGGCGTTCCCGGCCGTCGCCCTCCTGATCGTCGCAATGGCGATGGCGGGGGCGCCCGCCGCCGAGCCGCCCGGCCCGAACGACTGGCCCTGCTGGCGCGGACCGACGCACGACGGGCAGGCCCGCCCCGGGCAGAAGGTGCCGCTCGAGTGGAGTGACACGAAGAACGTCGTCTGGTCGGCCGACGTGCCGGGCCGCGGCAATGGCTCGCCGACGGTGATCGGCAAGCTCGTGGTCCTCGCCACGAGCGACGAGGCCAGCGGAAGCCAGTCGGTGGTGGCGTTCGATCGCGACACCGGGAAGCCTGTCTGGCAGACGGTGGTCCACGCCACGGGGGCGATGCGGAAGAACGAGAAGTCCACCGGGGCCTCGGCGAGCGTTTCGGGCGACGGCGACCGTCTCTACGTCACCTTCCCCAACGCCGACGCCGTCACCTGCTCCGCTCTTTCACCCGACGGGAAACTCCTCTGGCAGACGCGCGTCTGCGACTACGCGATCCACCAGGGCTACGGGGCCTCGCCGCTGGTCCATGGCGGTCGCGTGTTCGTCGTCGCCGACCACAAGAACAAGGGACGCGTCGCCGCCCTCGATCCCACCACCGGGAAGGTGCTGTGGGAGAAGGAACGTCCGCCGGCGCCCAACTATTCCTCGCCGGTGATCTGGAAGCTGTTCGGCAAGGAGCAGTTGATCCTCACCGGCTGCGACAAGGTGGCCTCGCTCGACCCGGCCACCGGCGAGACCCTGTGGGAGAAGGAGGGGGCGACGACCGAGTGCGTGACGACCACCGTCACCGACGGCGAGCGTGTCTACTCCACCGGCGGCTATCCGCGGAACCACGTCGCCGCGTACCGGGCCGACGGATCCGGGACGGTCGACTGGGAGAACGGCGACCGGGTCTACGTGCCGTCGCTCCTGTTCTCGAACGGACACCTGTACGCGGTCCTCGACGCCGGCGTGGCGGCCTGCTGGGATGCCGCGACGGGGAAGGAGCGGTGGAAGCTCCGCCTGGGGGGCAATTTCAGCGCGTCGCCGGTGATGCTCGGCGACCTCGTCTTCGCCACCAACGAAGGCGGCGAGACCCACGTCCTCCGCGTGTCCCCCGAGAAGATCGAGCCGCTGGGCGTCAACACGCTCGGCACCGAGGCCTTCGCCTCGCCGGCGATCTGCGGCGGGCGGATCTATCTCCGCTCCGCGGTCACCGCGGGGGACCTACGGCAGGAGAAGCTGTTCTGCATCGGCTCGCGCGAGAAGACGCTGCCCGAGCGGCCCCGTGGGCTTCCCGGCGCGGGGAACTGACCTCTCCGAACGCGACCGGTCGGCGGCGCGGCCCGCGTCAGCGGTGGGCGCGGCGCCGCACGGTGTTGCCGTAGACGTGGAGCGGACGGTTCGGCCGCTCCGTCATCGGCTTGCTCTTGAGCTCCTGGCGGGTCTCCCCGAAGGTCACGACACGGCGGTCGGCCTCGCGGGCGGCGGCGGGGGCCGTCGACACGAGCGCCGCGAGCGCGGCGAGAAAAGCGACGGATGCGACGGAGGGCAGCGGGCTGATGGTTCTCATGGCGGG
>CAWUOA010000431.1:0-3066 GCA_963923225.1 uncultured Planctomycetaceae bacterium | reverse complement strand
TGGCGACGAGCCGCGAGTCGGGGCTGAATGCGATCGCCTCGATCGCCGAGCGATGACAGCTGCGCGTGGCGATCTGCCTGCCGTCGGCCGCATCCCAGAGACGGAACGTCCGGTCGGCCGATCCGGTCACGATCCGTGTGCCATCGGGGCTCCAAGCCAGGCATTTCACGACGCCTCGGTGGCCCGCGAGCGTGGCAGCGGGACTGCCGTCGGCGACTCGCCACACGGTGCACGTGCCATCCCGGAAGGAGACGGCGACGTGCACCGAGTCTGGGCTGAAGACGAGACCGGTCCCCCGCCGACCCGCCGAGGGAAGCACCGCACGCCGCTGGCGCGTCCCGGCGTCGAAGAGTGTCGTCACGCCGTCGGCGGTGGCGGCGGCGAACACCGACCCGTCGGGCGAGAATCGCACGCGATCGATCGTCGGGCCACCGCAGGAAAGGACGGCGAGCGGCGAGCCGTCGTGCGCGTCCCACAGTCGCAGGGTCCCGTCGTCGATCGCGGCGACGACGGAGCGCCCGTCGGGCGACGTCGCCACGCTCAGGACTTTCCCCGGCCGGGCGTCGAGGACGAGTGCGGCGCCATCGATGGCGGCGCTCGTACAGCGCATCTCGATCGGCATCAGGGAGCGGTCCCGCACCGAGACGAAGCCTGGCATCTCGGTCGTCCCGGTCAGTCGGGTCCAAAGGCTCCTCGCCTCCGGGGCATCCCCCCGCTCGACGGCCGCACCGATACGGTGGAGCGTGGAGGCGTAGAGTTGACGCCGCGCGGCGTCGCGCTCCCCGCGGGCCTCGTCACGCGCCGATGCCTCGGCGACCCGCGCCCGATCGGCGTCGATCGCATAGCGGGTGATGCCGGCGACCGCGACGACGAGGCCGAGAAACGTCCCCGCGAGGGCCGCGGCGCCGGCGCGATGGCGGCGGGCCACACCGAGGAGCGATTCGACGAAGCTCGGTGGACGGGCCTCGACGGGAAAGCCTGCGAGAAAGCGACGGAGGTCGTCGGCCAATGCGGCCGCCGTCGAATACCGATCACCGGGACTCTTCCGCAGACAGCGGTCGACGATCCGGGAGAGCGGCGCCGGGATCGATCGGTCGATCGCGTGCAGGCCGGCGGGGTCGGCCCCCTGCACGATCGCCGCGATCTCCGGGAGTAGCCGTCCACGGACGTCGTACGGCGGGCTTCCCGCGAGCATCTCGTAGGCGATCACGCCGAGGGCGTAGACGTCGGCCGTCGCCCCGACCGCCTCACCGGCCGCGAACTGCTCCGGGCTCATGTACTGCCAGGTGCCGACGATCTGCCCGGCCTCGGTGAGCCGCGTCGCATGGGTCATGTCCCTGTCCAGGCCCCGCGCCCAGCCGAAGTCGATCACTTTCACCGCGCCGGTGTCGTCGACGAGGATGTTCGGCGGCTTGAGATCCCTGTGGACCACGTCGCGAGCGTGCGCGTGGGCGACCGCGTCGCACGCTCCGAGGAGCAGATCGACGCGCTGCGTGAGGGCGAGGCCGCGCCGCGCGGCGGCGGCGGTGATCGGCTCCGGGCGATCGACGAACTCCGCCACGAGGTAGGGCACGTCCCTGCCCGCGACGGTGGTGGTGCCGACCGAATGGATGGCGGCGATTCCGGGGTGGGAGAGCCTGCCGAGGAGACGCCTCTCCCGCTCGAACCTGGCCAGCGCCCCCGGCCCCGCGAGTTCGGGCCGCAGGACCTTGACCGCCACGCGCCTTCGCACGCTCGCCTGCCAACCCTCGTAGACCCGGCCGAAGCCGCCCACGCCGACGAGTCGAAGGATCGTGATGCCGTCGATCGTGGTGCCGACGAGCGGGTCGGCGACGTCGTCGGGACACGCGACGAGCGCGCCGTCGTCGTCTCCCCCCGGGTCCGCGGCCGCGACGGCGAACGGCGCCGGCCGATCGGGAAGCCCACCGCCCGAATCATGGACGTCGAGCAGTTCCTCGACGGCGCGGCGGAGGACGGCATCCTCGCCGCAGGCCTCGTCGAGGAAGGCCTGCCGGCGATCCCGGTCGGCGAGATCGAGGGCCGCCTCGAAGATCTCGACCTCGCGCATCACGACCTCGCCGGCAGGGCTCCCCGCGCGGCGGCGCGCTCGCAGCGCCGTTCATATCGGCCGAACCAGGCTCGGGCATAGGCCCAGCGCCGATCGACGGTGCGCCGAGTCATGCCGAGGGCCTCTGCCACCTCGGGCACGGTGAGCCCGCCGAAATACCTCAGCCGAACCACCTCCGCCGCGTCCGCATCGTCGGCGGCGAGGGCGTCGAGCAGGTCGTCGACGAGGAGGATTTCCTGGTCGACGTCCGGGGCGGCCAGCCCGAGGCTCGAGAGCTCGAGCCGTCCTCCCTTCCCGCCGCCGCGTTTGAGCGCCGCACGCCCGCGCGCCGAATCGACGAGGATCCGCCGCATCGCCTCCGAGGCGGCGGCGAAGAAGTCGCCGGTGGAACGCCAGCGCTCCCCGGCCACCCCGGCCATGATCCGCACCACCGCCTCGTGCGTGAGGGAAGTCACCTGGAGCGAGTGACCGGCCCGCTCACCGGCCAGGCGCTGCGCGGCGATGCGGCGCAGTTCGCCATAGAAGAGCGGCACGAGCTCGACGGTGGCGAATTCCCCGCCGGGGCCGTCGAGGCCGCGCGACGGAGCCGGCCCGAGCGTCTCACGAGGCAGTGGGGTCGAAGCGCCGACGAACTCGTATGCAGCGGGCGCGTCACCGGCGTTCGACATGGAAATCCCCCGGGCGACCGGGCGCCCCTCCCAGACTGATTCCCCAATCGTAGGGCGGGCATGCCTGGCTGCAAGGACCCCTCCGGATCGCGCCATTAGCGGAAACCGGCCTCTCACGGGTGGAAAACCGCCAAAACTGCGCCTGGCGGAATGGCGATGCGTTTTCGTGGCGTGATCGGGATGCGGATCTCGGCAAGGGGCAATCGTTCCATCGGCGGCGGCGTGTGGCGGGCCGACGTCGGCGCCCACGAAGATCGCGCCCCTTGCCTCCCCCGCCTCCTTCCCATCCTGCCGGGCTTTCCCCTCGGCCGCACGACCGGCTCAAGTCGC
>CAWUOA010000430.1:0-3076 GCA_963923225.1 uncultured Planctomycetaceae bacterium | reverse complement strand
GACCTTCTGCTGGTACTTCGTCAGTTCGGCCATGGGAACGCTTCCTCGGGGGCTCCGGAAGGGTGGACGGGTGGAACGACGGACGCCTGCGGGCTACAGTATCCCTCGACCGGCAGTCATCGGCCGGGCGTCGCCTCCTGCGGGAATTCTCCATGCCGAAGATCACTTTTGCCAACGAGAAAAAAGAGATTCAGGTTCCCGAGGGGGCAAACCTGCGGCGGGAGGCCCTCCAGGCCGGCGTCGCCCTCTATCCCGGCGTCCACAAGGTGCTCAACTGCCATGGCCTCGGGCAGTGCGGCGCCTGCGCCGTGCTCGTCACCAAGGGGATGGAGAACTGCAGCCCGAAGGGACTGATGGAGAACGGCCGTCTGGCGGTGTCGCTGGCCTACATCGGCAACGAGTCGACCATGCGTCTCGCCTGCCAGACCCGGGTCAACGGCGACATCACCGTCACCACCTGCCCGCCGATGAACCTCTTCGGCGAGAACTTCTTCAGCTGAGGCCGGCCGGGGGCTGGCCCGAGTCCCTCGGAGCCGATCCCTGGTGAGCCCGGTCGGGGCGGCGCCTGCGGCTCGGTCGCGTCGCGCCCGTCGAGCGGGGACACTCTGGCCGCCGCGTTCCAGTCGGCTCCCCGACCCGGCCTGCGCCCCCGGCGATGACAGGGTTCGTGTCCCCGCCGATGGGCCTGGCGCCGCCCCGCGGGCGCGGAAGCTGGTGTAGGACCCTCTCCCCCCGAGCGACTACACTTCGGGTCGATACGGTCTTCCCATCTTCTCCAGGCGTCAAACCCATGCTTTCCCCGCTCCGGCCCGGCTCGCGTTCCCGGTGGCTCCGCGTCGGAGCGTCGCTGGCCCTTCCGGCGACGCTGCTCTCGGCGATCGGCGGGGTGTGTGCGGGCCAGACGCCGGTGGGGGAGGCGGGAAGCCGCTTCCAGTCGCTCGCCGACGAGGCGGCGCGGGCTTCCGGGACGTTCCGGCCGGCGAGTGACGGCGCCCTCGACGCGGCGGCGGCGAATCTCCGCTCGGCGCTGGGGCCGCTCGACCGCCTCCTCGAGCGGAGCAAGAGCGGGAAGGACTGGAAGACCTACCTCGACTGGCCGGCGCTCCAGACCCAGGCCTCGAGCGGCCAGGCGGCCGACCCGAAGGTCCTCCGCGAGCTCGAGAAGAAGTTCGGCGCCACCGAGAACGGCCTCGACATGGCCGACTTCGCCCGGGTCCGCAAGGCGGTGACGAAATATGCCGAGGTGGCCGACGCCGCGCGCGGCGACGGTGCCAAGCATCTCGGCGACCGGCTCGAGAAGGTGTCGAGCGCCCTGCTCACCGCGGGGATGAGCGGCCAGGCCGAGGCCCTCGCGCCGGTGCCCGCCCTCCTCGACCGGCTCGTGGAGTCGGGGCAGGCCGGTGGCGTGGTGGCGGCGATCCGGGGGGCCAACTCCCGCCCCAACATCCATCTCTCCGTGGCCGAGGATCTCCTCGCCCCGGCGGTGAATCGGCCCGTCGACCAGGTGCAGCCGGTGGACGACGTCGTCCTCGGCACGCGGATCCGCGGCACCGGCCACACCACCGGCAACGTCCGCCTCGACTTCGTCCCCTCGGGGGAAAAGGCCGTCTTCGACATCCTCTTCGCCGCCACGAACGTCTCGCAGACGCGCGGCACGCAGGGGCCCGTGACGGTCCACACGCGCGGGATCACCGCGCTCGACGCCAGCCGCCGCATCTATCTCGACGAGAACGACGTCGCCTCGGGCCCGGTGCAGGCCGCCGCCGACACCAACTCCACCGTCACCGGCCTGGGGATCAACGCCCGCTTCGGCAAGCGGATCATCAGCCGGATCGCCAATCGGAAGATCGCCGAGACCAAGCCCCGTGCCGAAGCCGACGCCGAGCGGAAGGCGACGGACCGCCTCCGCAGCCAGTTCACCGAGCAGACGGAGCCGGCCATCGGCCAGATGCGCGGGCAGTTCCGTGACCGGGTCCGCGGGCCGCTCGAGGCCCAGGGGCTGTACCCCGAGTCGCTCCACATGCACACCACCGACCGCGACCTGCGGATCGTGGCGCGGAAGTCGCGGGGCAACCAACTCGCGGCCTTCTCCGCCCCGCCGGCAGGCGCCCACGGCAACGTGATCAACGCCGCGGTTCACGAGACGGCCGTCAACAACATCCTCGAGGAGAAGCTCGGCGGCCGGGTCGTGACGCAGGACGACGTGGCGAGGATCGCCAAGGAGCGCGGCATGAAGATGCCCGACTCGCTCGGCAGCGATCCTGACGCCGAGCAGAAGACCTGGCAGATCACCTTCGCCAAGTACCGGCCGGTGACGGTGGCCGCCGACGACGGCCGGGTGAAGGTGACGGTCCGCGGCGACAAGTTCGTCTCCGGCGACCGGTCGTTCCCCGGCATGGACATCTCCGCCGTCTACGCCTTCGGCCAGGGGCCGAAGGGGCCGGTGCTCGTCCGCGAGGGGAACGTCCAGATCAGCCCGCCGGGCTTCAAGAGCGGCGACCGCAAGCTGACGATGCAGGAGACGTCGCTGCGACGCATCCTCCAGAAGCGTTTCGACAAGGTTTTCAAGGACGCGGTCGAGATCGAGCCGCTGCCGCTCCAGGGGGAGCTGGCCTCGGCCGGCCCGCTGCCGATGAACGAGCTCGTCGCCCGCAAGGACGGCTGGCTCCTGGCCGGCTGGCGGAAGCGCGACCCCGGGGCTTACATCCCCACGGAAGTCGTCCTCTCCGAGCGCTTCGTCGACGCCACGGCCGAGACGGGTAGCGCCATCTTCCGCCGCGTCGCGGCCAAGGTCGCCGAGCGGATCGACTCCGCGGTGCGATGAGCGGCGGCCCCGCGGGCCGCTCGGTGATGACGAGATGGCTCTCGGTCGCGGCGCTCGGCGCCGCGACCGCCGTCGGCGGGATTCTCCACGGGGTGCTCACGGTCGGCGTGCCGCATCCCGAGCCCACCCCGGCCCAGGCCGCGGCGGAACGGACGAACCTGGCGGTCAGCTCCTGGACGACGGCCCTCGGCGGGATCATGCTCGTCGGGGGGCTCGTCGCCGCCGCGATCGACATGGCGGGCCGCGCCAGGA
>CAWUOA010000429.1:0-3081 GCA_963923225.1 uncultured Planctomycetaceae bacterium | reverse complement strand
CTCTGGGCCGGTCGGCCGCGACGTGCCGGTCCAGGACGTCGGCCGCGACGTGCCAATCCAGGACGTCGGCCGCGACGTCCTGGGCCACCGCGGCGAGGAGTTGGCAGCGGCGCACCTTCGCGAGATCGGCTACCGGATCGTCGGCCGGCGCGAGCGCGTCCTGCGCGGCGATATCGACATCGTGGCCCTCGACGGCCGCACGGTGGTGTTCGTGGAGGTTCGCAGCCGCACCGACACGCGGCACGGTCATCCCGCCGAAACGGTGGGGCGCTTCAAGCAGCGCCGCATCGCCGAACTGGCCAATGCCTACATCCGCCGTCACCGCCTCCAGGACTGCCAGGTGCGAATCGACGTCGTCACCGTCGTCTTCGACGGGCCGGGTGGGAAGCCGGTGATCGAGCATTTCGAGAACGCGTTCGAGAGTCCGTGACGGCCCCGCCCGAGGAGCAGCGATGGACGAGTTCGTGGAACCTCTCGGCATGCGGGTGCTGATCCGCAAGGACGAGAGCCGTCACAAGACGCGGGGCGGCATCGTCCTCCCCGACCAGGCCGAGATCCCCACGATCACCGGCCGCGTCGTCGAGGTCAGCCTCCAGGTGGCCCGCGATGCCGATTTTCCCATCGAGAAGTACGACAAGGTGCTGTTCCACCCCAAGAACTCGATCCCGGTCGACTTCGAGCAGAACAACCTGCTCTACGTCGTGCCCATCGAGGACGTGGTGGCGGTCTTCCGCAGGAACGAGGCGGGCAAGCCCCGCCGCCGCGGGAAGGGCACCCCGGACGACGCCGGCCCCGCGGGGGACGACTCGTCCTCCTGACTGAGCCTCCCAGGACGTCCGCCGGCCGCCCGCTTCGGGCGGCCACGACGCTCACCGCGGGGCGTCGGGGCCGAGATGGCGGATTTCGGCCGGATCGGTGAACACGCGGAACTCCCCCCGCGGCAGGCGCCTGGCGAGACGCTCGAGCCGGCGCGTGGTCTTCGCCTCGGGCAGGTGGCCGGCGACACGGCGGATGACGACGCCGCGGACCTGTCCGGGGCGGCGTCTGGCGATCGCGGTGTAGACCTCCGGGTCGCGCTCACCGGAATCGCCCACCAGGAGGAACCGCCGCCTGGGGAAGTCGTCGAGGATCTGCTCGATGGCCCGCCGCTTGGAGCGTTTCCGCGCCCCGAGCCGGCCCAGCGGGGTGGAATCCTTGAGGCGGAAGAGCTTGAGGTGCATGGAGCCTGACGGGATGCCGGCGTCGGCGAAGAAGCGGTCGAGGCAGGCGGCGAGCTGCCACGGGCTCGACGACACGTAATGGAACGTCGCCCCACGTTCGGCCCACTCCCGGTAGATCTCCGGCATCCCCGGCACGGCGCGGAATTCGCGGAACAGCGTGTTGGCCAGCAGTTCGCGCCGGTTGCCGACGTCGGTGACCTTCACCGTGTCGTCGATGTCGGAGATCACGCTCGTCCCCTCGTCCCCCACGAGGTGGATCCTCCCGTCGCCGGGAAAGACCAGCGGATCGCCCTCGCCGTCGCCACGGGGCTCGCGGGCATTCCCCCGGTAACGGACGACCGTCGCCTCGGCGGCCGGGACGTCGAGGTCGAGGGGGGCGAGGAAGTGGCCGACTTTGTCGGTGGGGCCGACGTCGATCGTCCGGTCGCCGAGCGACACGCCGACCGCGGCTCCGGGCACGCGGCGGAAAAGGAAGGCGTCGGCGCGGCGGTGGAACACCTCCTGGGCCGACTGCTCGTCGTCCGGGTCGAAGAGCCTCCGCATCACCGCCATCGCCAGCCGCCGCCGTCCGCTCGTCGCCGACAGGGGCCGCACCACCATCCCGGCCACGGTCGCCCGCCAGCGCGGGAGGCCGGGGATCCGCCGGGCGTAGGTCGGGAAGAGCACGAGCATCGGGGGTTCTCGACGCGGGGCCGCCCCTCGGCGGCGGGGCGGAGGGCCCCGCTTGCACCGGGCCCGGACCGCATTCTACAACCTCGGACCCGGGTCATTCCGCCCGGAGCGAGAGAGCCTGGAGAAAAGCATGGGCGTCAAGAAGACGGGCAAGGGTCGGCGCAAGCTGGGACAGAAGAAGCGCCGCATGCGGGCCCGCATCCGCCACCGCAAGGGTTGACGGTCGAGCCGGAGCACGGCGTCGCCCGGCCGGCCGGGCGGCCGAGGCCTCGCTCCGTTCCCGTCGACACCACCGACAGGACCGTCCGACGCGGTTTCCTCCGCACGGCGTCCGTCGCGGCGGCCCAGGGATTTCGACTCCTCGCATCGGCGCTTTCTTGCCGCGCACCGCGCGTGGGGTAGGGTTGCTCGGTCCTGCGGTGCATGGGCATCGAGGGCCGGCCGGTCGGGCGCCATGCCCGCGGCCCCCTGCCAGGAGTCCCGTCGATGCGCACGCAGGAATGGATGTCCCGACTGTCGCGCGGCCTGCTCGGCTGCGGAGCCGTGGCCGTCGCCCTCGCCGCCCCCGGTTGCAAGACGCTCAACGAGAGGTACATCGCGCTGGAGGTGTGGAAGTACGAGAAGTGCTTCGGCCACCTGCCGCCCGGATTCGTGCCCCCGGGCGCCGTCGCGCCGGCCGCGCCGCCGCGCGTCTGCAATCAGGCGGCCCCCTGCGCCACCGCCGCACCCTGTGCGGGGGCCGAGTCGATCGCTTCCGACGGCTGCAACTCCTGCGGCGGCGCGACCATGGAAGGGGCGCTTCCCGCGGGCACGACGATCGTGCCGGGAGGCTCGACGATCCATTCCGGCGGGACGGTCATCCCGGGAGGCACGGTGCTTCCGGGAGGCGCGGCCGCGCCGATGCTGCCCGCCGGCCCGGGCGGGGCTCCCGGTCCCGTCACCGGGGCGTCGCTGTCGGTCCCCACGCTCGCCACGCCGGTGAGCACGAGCCGGCCGGTGGTGATCTCCGACGAGGTCGTGCTGCCGTAGTCGGCGGCTACCGCAGCACCGGGTGGGCCGGCTCCGCGGGGCGGCCCTCCGCGTTCGCCGGTTCGTCGTAGAGGCCGTCGAAGATGCCGATGTCGGTGCGGAACGGCAGGTCCGAGACGCGCAGATCGCCGCTGAACGGGTAGCCGAAGAGCGACACCAG
>CAWUOA010000428.1:0-3084 GCA_963923225.1 uncultured Planctomycetaceae bacterium | reverse complement strand
GGTGCAGAAGTTCTCCGGGAGCTTCAGGAACCCGAACTCCTCGGTGCTCCAGATGATCCACTCCTCGGCCCACTGCGAGAGGTGCACGCCGCAAAGCGCGATCACGAAGGCGAGCTCGCAGGCGAAGTCGCGGTCGCTGGCGGCGTCGAGGCTGTTGGCGGCGACCGAGTCGAAGCCGAGACCGACGCGGACGTGCTCGCGGTCGATCGGCAGGCTCGTGCCGGCCAGCGCCCCCGAGCCGAGCGGCAGGACGTTGACGCGTTTGCGGCAGTCGGCCAGACGCTGCCGGTCGCGGTCGAGCTTCTCGCACCAGGCGAGGAGCTGGTGGGCGGCGAGGACGGGTTGGGCACGGCGGAGGTGGGTGTAGCCGGGGATGACGAGATCCTGCTCGCGTTCGGCGAGGCCGAGGAAGGCGCGCTGGAGGCCGGCGAGCCCCTCGTCGATCGCATCGATCGAGCGCCGGCACCAGAGACGCAGGTCGGTGGCCACCTGGTCGTTGCGGCTGCGGGCGGTGTGGAGGCGGCGGCCGGTGTCGCCCAGCCGCGCCGTCAGCGCCGACTCGACGTGAAGGTGGATGTCCTCCTTGGAGATCGTCCACTCGAAGGAGCCGGCGCGGATCTGGGCCCGGATCTCCTCGAGCACCTCCCGGATCCTCGCCGCCTCGTCGGCCCCGATCAGCCCCTGGGCCGCGAGCATCGCCGAGTGGGCGATCGAGCCGTCGATGTCGTCGTCGGCGAGACGCTTGTCGAAGGAGACGCTCTCGGAGAACCGCTCCACACGCGCGTCGGTGGCCTGCTCGAAGACCCCTCCCCAGGCCTTCGGCTTGGCGGCGGAGGAGGCGGGGGCGGGATCGTGCGGCGCGCGGGGGTCGGACACGGGAGGATTCCTGCGGAGGGAGGCTGGCGGCGAGGAGGCCGCGGGGACGGTGAAGTATGCCCTCCGCGGAGAGCGGGTACATTGCCCCCATGACGACTCCCGGCGAAATCCTCTCCCCTACGGGCCGGCTGGCGGCCCGGATTCCGCGGTGGGAGTCGCGGCCGCAGCAGGTGCGGATGGCGGAGCTCGTCGCCGCGGCGATCCGCGACAAGCGGCATCTGCTCGTCGAGGCGGGGACCGGCGTCGGCAAGAGCCTCGCCTACCTCGTGCCGGCGATCCTCGCCGCCACCGCCGATCAGGAGGAGGGGGCGGATCCGGCGGCGCCGGGCGGCGCGGCGGACGCCGACGACGATCCCGACGGCCCGCCCGACGACGAGCCCCGCGGCGCGCCCACCGGGGCCGGCGCCCCGCGGCGCGTCGTCGTCTCCACGCACACCATCGCGCTGCAGGAGCAGCTCGTCGGCAAGGATATCCCGCTCCTGCAGGCGGTGATGCCGCGCGAGTTCTCGGCGGTGCTCGTCAAGGGCCGGGGCAACTACCTCTCCAAACGCCGCCTCGCCCTGGCGATCGACCGGCGCGCGAGCCTGTTCCAGGAGCAGCGCGACCTCGACGAGCTCGAGGACATCCACCACTGGGCCGTCCGCACCGCCGACGGGTCGCTCGCCGACCTCCCCGTCCTCCCGGGTGACATGGTCTGGGACGAGGTGAAGAGCGACTCGGGCAACTGCATGGGTCGCGGCTGCCCGGCGTACGGCGAGTGCTTCTACCAGGCCGCCCGGCGCCGCATGGCGCGGGCGCAGATCCTCGTCGTCAACCACGCGCTGTTCTTCTCCGACTTGGCGCTGCGCCGTTCAGGGGCGAGCCTCCTTCCCGACCACGACGTCGTCGTCTTCGACGAGGCCCACATGGTGGAGGAGGTGGCGGGGGACCACCTCGGCATCGGGGTGTCGAGCGCGGGGCTCGAGCGCGTCCTCGGGCAGCTCTACTCCGAGCGCGGCCACCGCGGGCTCCTGGTCCACTACAACCTCGAGGAGCTGCAGCACCTCGTCCTCCGCTGCCGGCGCGTCGGCGAGGACTTCTTCGCCTCGCTGCGCGAGGCCGCGGGGGGCCGCGGCGAGAGCCCGTGGCGCGTCGACAGGCCCGGGATCGTCGCCGACACGCTGGGAGCCCCGCTTACCGAGCTCGCCCGGCGGCTTCGCGTGGCCGCCGAGTCGATCGAGGCCGAGGCGGAACGGCACGACTTCTTCTCCCTTTCCGACCGGCTCACGCTCCTGGCCGGGTCGATCCATGCCTGGCTCGGCCAGGAGGAGCCGGGGAGCGTGTGGTGGGTGGAGGCGACCCGGTCGCGGCGCGGCAAGGAGCGGGTGCGGCTCTGCGGGGCGCCGGTCGACGTGGGGGCGGCGCTCAAACGCGATCTCTTCGACCGCGTCGGCACCGTCGTGCTCACCAGCGCCACCCTCGCCGTGGGAAACGGCAAGGAGACGGCCCCGGCGCGGGGAGCCGCGCGGGCATCCGAGGCCGACCCGTTCGCCTACGTGGCGGGCCGGCTGGGGCTCGTCGGCGCGACGAGCGAGCGGCTGGGGAGCCCGTTCGACTACGAGAACCAGGCCGAGCTCGTTCTCGTCGACAGGCTCCCCGATCCGTCCGACCGCCAGGCGTACGACCGGGCCCTCGAGCGCATGATCCGTCGCTACGTCGACCAGACCTGCGGCCGGGCGATGGTCCTCTTCACCAGCTCCGCGTCGCTCGCCGCGGTCGGCACGCGGCTGGCGGGATGGTGCGTGTCGCGCAACTACCGCCTCGTCAGCCAGGCCGACGGCCTGCCACGTTCGAAGATGCTCGAGGCGTTCCGCGAGGGGCCGGGGAGCGTGCTCCTGGGCACCGACGGCTTCTGGCAGGGCATCGACCTCCCCGGCGACCAGCTCGTGACGGTGATCATCACGAAGCTCCCCTTCGCCGTCCCCGACCGTCCGCTGGTGGCAGCGCGGATCGAGGCCATCCGCGCCGCGGGGGGCAATCCCTTCATGGAGTACCAGGTGCCCGAGGCCGCGCTCAAGCTCAAGCAGGGCTTCGGAAGGCTCGTGCGCACCGCGACCGACCGCGGCCGCGTCGTGATCCTCGATCCGCGCGTCCTCACCAAGCCCTACGGCCGTGTGTTCCTCGACAGCCTCCCGCCGGCGAAGGTGGTGATCGATCCGTTCGAGTGAC
>CAWUOA010000427.1:0-3090 GCA_963923225.1 uncultured Planctomycetaceae bacterium | reverse complement strand
GTCCAGATGTCGCCGCCGGCGATCGACACCGTCTCCCCCGGCAGGCCGATCAAGCGCTTGATGTAGTTGGTCTTCGCGTCCTCGGGGTAGCGGAAGACGACGACGTCCCAGCGCTTCGGCTCGACGAAGTCGTAGGCGAACTTGTTGACGAGGATCCGATCGCCGTTGAACGAGGGGTATTCCGGCTTGTAGGCGCGCGACTGCTCGTCGACGAGCTCCATCAACCGGCCGCAGTTGGGGCAGCGCGACGCCGACACGAGCTTCCCCGCCAGGCGGCTCTTCAGCTGCGCGAGCTGCCCGTGCGGCGACTCGAGGCTCTCCACCACGCGCCTGGCCTTCTCCCGATCGGCGACGCCGGCGCGCTCGTCGGCGGCCAGGGCCTTGGCACGCTCGAGCTCGGCGGTGCGCACGGCGAGTTGCTCGCGGAAGCTCTGCGACTGGTCGTCCTCCTCGGCGCTGCAGCCGACGCGGTAGTCGCGGCCGCAGCTCTCGCAGACGAGATCCTTGTGGCGGCCCATGAGCGCGGGAGCCATGGATCCGGTGGGGATCACGAAGGCCTCCGCCTCGAACGCCCTGAAGAGGAGGGCCAGCGTGAAGGCGACGACGATGCTCTCCACCGTCTCACGGCCGAAGGCGAGGGGATCGGCCAGGACGTCGCGGGAGCGGAGCTTCGCCGCGGCGGGGACGACCGCACTCCTCCCTGCGGGGCTCGGCCCGCTCTCAATACGCCCATCGGGGGACGCCCTGCTCCCGGCACGCTCGGCGGGACGCTTCTCGATCGACATGCCAGGACTCCACGGGACGAGGGGAACTCCGGTCAAGCCTAGGCCTCGGCCGCGCGGCGAAGCAAGCCGGGCTGCGATCGGGGAAAACGCGTCACTTCGCGAGCAGCCGGTCGACCTCCGCGCCGACGTCCCCGTAGTGGAAGGGACGCTTCAAGCGTTTCGTGGCGTCGTCCTCGTCGAAGCGGCGGGCGAGCTCGCCGTCGGGGCCGTAGACCCACACCGCCGGCACGCTCACCAGATCGAGCTTCCGGTAGGCGGCGTCGGCCTCCTCGGTGCAGAGGAGGTTCACGATCCCGCCGGCGCCGACCTTGGCGAGGAACTTCTCCACCGGCGGCAGGACCTCCTCGGGGCTGTCGATCCCCTCGTAGTCGAGCGAGATCGAGATGCAGGCGACGCGTTCGCCGTGCCGTGCCTGGAGGGCGACGAGATTGGGGAACTCCTTGACGCACGGGGGGCAGGAGGTGCTCCAGCCGTCCACGACCACCACCTTGCCGCGGTGACGGGCGATCTCGGCTTCGAGGCCCGCGACGTCGACGAGCTTCACCACCACCGCCGCCGGCTCCGCTCCGACCGCCCGGGGAAGGCCCGGGAGCGGAAGCAGGGCGGCCGCGACGATCGCCATCCCGGCACCGATTCCCAGCAGGGCACACAGCGGCGAGAATCGTCCGCGGCCTCCCGTGGCCGGAATCCCGGCCCCGTCGACACCGGCCCCCTCGCCGCGGGCCCCGCCACTCCGAACCGACTCACGACCAGCCATGGCACCCCCGCGTTTCGTCCACGAGCGTCACAAGCCCCCGCAGGCACTCGTCGCCGCGCGGGAGCTGGTCGTGGCCTGCGCCCCGATGCGCAGCCACGTCAACCTCTCCCACATCGTACGCACCTGCGGCTGCTTCGGCATCCGCCGGGTGATCGCCTGCGGCGCCGCCCGTCTCGACGACCGCATCGCCCGCGACGGCGCCGACTCGGTCGAGCTCGAGGTCCATCGGAGCCTCGGGCCGGTGCTCGACCGGCTCCGGGGCGAGGGCTGGCAGCTGGTGGGCCTCGAGCAGACGACCTCGTCGGAGAGTCTCTTTCAGTTCGGCTTCGTCTCCCGGACGGTGCTCGTCATCGGCAACGAGCGGCTGGGCCTGGAACAGGAGATCCTCGACCGGCTCGACCGGGTGGCGGAGATCCCCATGGCGGGCATGCCCCACAGCCTCAACGCCGCCACGAGCGCCGCCGTCGCCGTCTACGAATACTGCCGGCAGTTCCCCCGCGGCGCGGTGGGCGCATGACGATCCTCGTCGGCGTCGACGAGGCGGGCTACGGACCGAACCTCGGGCCGCTGGTGGTGGCCGCCAGCGTGTGGCGGATCGACGCCGACGACGATTCGGACGAGGCCGCGGCCAGGCTCGCCCGCGCGGGCGCGGACATCGCCACGGAGGCCGCTCTCCGCACGGCCCCGTGGGGGGATTCGAAGAAGCTCCACACGTCGGGCGCGGGGCTGGCGGGCCTCGAGCGCGGCGTGCTCGCCTCGATCGCCGCGCTCGATCGCGGGACGGTTCCCCCCGATGGCTGGGCGCTGGCCCGTCTCCTCGGCATCGACGATTCGGACGCGCCGCGCGAGTGGCCGCGCTTCGGCGCCCGTCCCCTCCCGGTCGACGCGGCGACCGGCGCCGTCGAACGCCTCCGCGACGCGATCGCCGGGGCGCTGCCGCGGCACGGCGTGACGCTCGAGGGGCTCGCCGCGCGGGTCGTCCATCCCGCCCGCTTCAACCGGCTCCTCGACGCGGGGCTCAACAAGTCGGACATCCTCTCGCGCGAGTCGCTCGAGCTCGCCGCCGGCCTCCGCGCCGCGCGGGGGGGCGATCGGGCGATCGTGTGGTGCGACCGGCACGGCGGCCGCAAGACCTACGCGCCGCTCGTCGGACGGCACTTCGAGTCGGTGCTGGTGCGGGCCCTCGAGGAGTGTCCCGCCCGCAGCCGGTACGCAATCGCGGAGGGCCCGGGGACGGAGATCGAGTTCACCGTCGGTGGCGAGGAGCGGGTGCCGGTGGCGCTGGCGAGCATGACGGCGAAGTACGTCCGCGAGCTGGCCATGCTCGCCTTCAACGACCACTGGGGCGCGCTTCTGCCGGGGATGGCCCCGACCGCCGGCTACCCGGTCGATGCCCGCCGCTGGCTCGCCGCGGCGGAAAGGACGCTCGCCGGGGCGGGGATCGCGATCGACACGGTGTGGCGGAGGGTGTGAGCTTGCTCGGCGCCCGGGGCGAGGGGACAATTCGAACGCACGAGGACTTCACCATGCCGACCCTCACCACCCACC
>CAWUOA010000426.1:0-3093 GCA_963923225.1 uncultured Planctomycetaceae bacterium | reverse complement strand
GTGAACGTGACCCTCGGCCTGCCGCTGGTGCGCACGAGCGTGGCCCACGGCACCGCCTTCGATCTCGCCGGCACCGGCCGTGCCGACCCGGCGAGCCTGGAGGCGGCGATCGACGCGGCCGTCAGGCTCTGCGAAGCCGGATGGCGTGGCGGCGTCACGGACGCAGCGGGACCACCTGGGGGATGTAGAGGTCGGTGATGTCGGTGAGCCCCTCGGTCGCCGGCTTGTAGACGAACGCGGACACGTCGACCGGCTCGCCGATGCGGATGTCGTAGAACTCGAGCATCGCCACCACCTGTGGCGGCGCCGCCGGCACCGGCCGCTTCCCCGGGACGGCGAGCCACTCCACCCGGCAGGGGAAGAGCTCGCGTTTGCTGATCGTGAGCCGAACCGACCAGGGCATGCCGTCGGGCAATTCGTGCGGCGGGATCCCCTCCGGACTCTTGATCGCCTCGGCCTTGTCCTTGACGATCCACGCCAGCGTGTCGAGGTTCCAGCTGCCCTCGACGATCCACACCGGCACGTCGTCGAGGGCCCCCGATTCGATGGTGGTGAAGCGGAAGAACTGCCGGAGCAGCGCGAGGTGGCGTTGGACGCCGCCGAGATAGGCCGACTGGTCCTTGCGGTGCGTCACGCCGAGCGAATCGAGCCGCTCGCGGACGCGCCGCACGTCGATCCGCTCGACCGTCGGGGGGAACGGGCCGACGCGGCGGAAGTTCCAGGCGAAGAGGCCGTCGCAGACGTCGAGGACCTCGCACTCCTCCTCGCCGCTGACCAGCCGGTACTCGTAGCGGTAGCGCTGGTCCTCCCCGACTCCCGACTGCACGTAACGGCCGCTCCCCTTGGCGACGACGTCGTCGAACCGCGCCAGATGCCGGACCCGCGCGGAGAGCGACGGGGCCCGGGCCATTCCCGCCAGCGCCGCGGCCACCACGCGTTCCGCCCGGGCCGCCCGGTCGGCCGACGATTCGTCGCCGGCGTCGGCTTTGGCGGGAGACGCGGCGTCCGCCGCCGGAGTCGCAGTCGCCGGCACGGCCGCGGACCGCTGGTAGACGCTCCCGGCCGGTCCGTCGGCGCGGACCGCGCCGTCCCCCCAGATCCCCGGGCTCCCCGCCAGGAGCCACACGGCCACCGCCAGAACCGCCGCGGGAAGCCCTCGCGCGACGGTCCGGTGGAGTCGGAGGCGGGTATGGGTCGGTCCGGTCGTCACGAGTTTGAGGGTTTTGCCAAAGAAACCGCCGCCGATTGACGAATCAAATGGGGCGGGAAGTGGCTTCCGACCGCGGTGTGCCCGGCCTCACGGCCGAACGGGGCACGAGTGTACGGAAGCCCTCCCGACGTGCCCAAGGCGGATTCCGCCGGCCACACGTCAACCGACCGACACATGACGGCTGGTCCCGCGAGCATCCCCGGTGAAAGGGACACGCGGACCGGAGAGGTCCGCAGTCTTTGGAGGTGATCCGATGGTGAAACGACGTCTGCAGGGCATCGTCGGCCTGTCGCTGGCGGCCTCGATGACCGGCTGCCACATCCCGGCGAACTCGCCGTTCACCGGGCTGGCCCAGATTCGCCCGGTCGCCACTCCCCATACGAACGTCCTCCCGCCGGCGGCGATGCTCCAGCATCCCGGTCCGGGGGTCGAGGGCCCCGGCCCCGGCGTGATCGCGCCGGTCGGCTACGAGGAGATGCTCGCCGCCAACGGCCTGGGCGGACCGGGCGGTGCCGGAGGACCGGGCGGCCCCGGCTACGGCGCGAGCGGCCCCGCCTCGCAGATCGGCTTCATCGGGCCCGAGGGGATGCAGGTCCACTGGGACGTCACCGAGTTCGGCGGCTTCGACTCCGAGCCGCTGGTGTCGCCCGGCCGTTACGACTTCACGCAAGGGGCGATCTACCGCCTCAAGCTCACCGACATTCCCGGCCAGGAAGGGCTCGAACTCTATCCGACGCTCGAGGTCGCGCCGGTGACGCCCAACACCGACGCCTTCCTCGCCCACAACACCATCCCCTTCCAGCTCACGGAAGAGGATCTCGACCAGGTCACCGCCGGCAACTTCGTCACCAAGGTGGTCTACCTCCCCGATCGGGAGTACGCGGAACTGGCGGTGGCGGGTGTGGAGACGCTCGTCAGCACGCGTCTCGACCCGGGCTGCGATCCGGTGGTCGAGGCCGACCGCCGCGGCTCGATCCTGGCGATCATCCGCATCGGCAACAAGGATCTCGAATCGCCCGGCCGCGGTGCCGGCGCGGTCGCCGGTGACGGCGGCGCGGGTCCGGGCTCCTCGGCGGCCAATCCGATGCCGCTGGGGATGCCCTGCGGCGGCGACCCGTCGCAGCTGCCCCCCGCCTTCCTCGCCGGAGGGACGATGCCGACCTACGGCTATCCGATCACCGGCACGCCGATCGGGCTGCCCGGCCCGGCCCACATCCCGCTGGGGATTCCCGCCGGGCTGCAGAGGCACACGATCACCAACCACACGAAGATGCACATCCCGCCGCCGACGCGCGAGTTGAAGCTCCACGTCCAGCAGTACCCCGGCCTGAGCTATCCCAAGCCGGCCCACCGGGCCTACATCTCGGAACGCTCCGACGTGCCGAACATCCGGCTCCGGCAGCCCGACGAGGACCGTCTCCGCTTCGTCGGCAACGGCGGCCCCGATCCCGACACCGCGGCAGGGGAGTGCCCGCCGGCTCCCGAGGACTTCATCCCCTGACCGCCCACTGACCGAACGGGTCAGCCCCCGGGGAACGACTGCGGAGTTCCCCGGGGGCCGCCCTCCCCTGCCCCGCTCCTCTCCTCTCTGCTGCTCGTCCGGCGTCGCCCCCCTCCTCTTCCGTTCGATCACCATGAACATCCACCGCATCACCGGACGCACGGCCGGACTGTCGACGCGGTGGGTTCCTGCCGGGCCCCTTGCCCGGGAGGCCGTCCGGTCCGGGACCGTGCTGCGGGTTGTCCGAGGGCTACTGACGGCCGCCTGTTTCGCCATCCTCGTCCCGTCGCTCCAGGGCGGCGAGTCGGGGACGGGGGAGCGGGCGGACACAGTTGGAAACACCTTGCCGGGAGCGATTGGCGCCCGACGACACCCGCAGGCC
>CAWUOA010000425.1:0-3104 GCA_963923225.1 uncultured Planctomycetaceae bacterium | reverse complement strand
GCTCAGAGGTACTTCCGCCGGTTGACGTTGGCACGCCAGCGGCCGGAGAGGGCGACGTCGGCGAGCTGCTCCTGCGTGAACGAGCTGCCGTGCTCGAGGACCGCGCGGCGGACCACCTCGCGGACGTCCGCGCCAGAGGCCCCCTCGAGGTGTTCGGCCATGGCGTGGAGGTCGATCGACAGGCCGAGCGGGGCGAGGTGCCGGCCGAGGATCCGCGCCCGCGACGCCGCGTCGGGCATGGGCAGCGTGACGATCATGTCGAAGCGGCTCGACCGCTGCGCCGCCGGGTCGAGCGACTTGGGATCGTTGGTGGTGGCGATGGTGAGGACGTCGTCGCGCTGACGGACCCCGTCGAGCGTGGCGAGGAAGTCGGCGAGCGCCGCGTTGTCGCCGGAGGCGTCTCGGTGGCCGAGGACGAGGTCGATGTCGTCGAGGACGACGAGCGTCGGCCCGAAGGTGTCGCTCTCGGCGTAGAGGTCGGCCAGGGCGTGCCGCATCGAGCCGGCGTCGGCGAGGATCGTGGTGTAGTGGCCGGCCACCGCCGAGGCGATGACGCGCACCAGGTGCGTCTTCCCCACCCCCGGCGGCCCCGCCACGAGGAGGCCGCGGTTGGTGCCCAGGCCGAGGGAGCGGAGCAGCTCGCGCCGCGTCGTCGCCGCGGCGAGGAAGACGTCGATCTCCCGCCACAGCTCGTCGGGGAGGACGAGCCCCTCGCGCGCCGAGTCGATCGGGGGGCTCGCGCCGATGCGGATGCAGCCGTCGGCGATGCTCGCCTGGAGGACGCGGCCGCGGAGCGGATTGTCGGCGGACTTCATCCGGGCGCGGAGGCTGGCGAGCGTCGCCTCGGCAACCGGCTTGGCCGCGGTCGAGGAGAGGATGGCGAACTCCCGGGCCCAGCTGCGGTCGTCGATGAGCAGGCACAAAGGCGCCTCGGCGAGCGTCCCGGCCGGGAAGAAGGCCACGAGCCTCCCCGGCACCGTGACCTCCCGGTTCTTCCCCGTCTCGTCGAGGCCGAGGTCGATCTGCGACCAGGTGGGGGGGAGGCCGTCGCCCGGGGAGCCGATGACGATCGCGTCGCCGTGGCGCTCGATCTCGAGGCGCATCAGGTTGCCGAGGATCGCCAGCGCCGTCGACGGGCCGGTGAAGCGCGTGCTCGAGAGCGAGAGCGAGTCGATGCCCAGGTGCCGCGCCGCGAACTGCGCGGGGCTCGCCACCGATGCGGGCTCGTTGCCGACCAGCTCGCCGAGCACGCGGAGCGTGGCCCGGCCGACTTCGCTGGTCGAGGCGAGGATCTCCTCGACGGTGCGGCCGGGGGCCGAGGAATCGGAGGGGCGGGAATCACGGGCGGGGGGGGTCAAGGGTCGCTCCCTGGGGCCGCGGTCGGCGCCTCGTCGGTCTTCGGATCGGCTGCGGCGTCCCCTGCCTTCTCGCCGCGCGAGCGTGCTTCGGCGTGGCGACGGATCGCGAGCCGGGCCTTCTCCAGGCGTTCCGGCCAGGTGAAGCGAGGGGCGGCGGAGGGATCATACCCCGCCAGATGGCCGGTGAGCCGGGTGGCGGGCTTGGTGTAGCGGAAGGCGGTGTCGCCGAAGACCTCGCGGCACAGGGCCGCCAGCCGCGGGTCGTACTCGATCAATTGGTGCCGGAGATGGACGTGGTTGTGGTCGTGGTCGTCGAAGCGGTTGTCGTCGAACCAGCTCTGCACCCCCTCGGCGAAGTACTCGTGGTGGTTCACCGACGCGTACTTCCCCTTCCACAGGCCGTCGCGCATCGCGGCGTCGTAGGCGGCCTTGACGCGGGCGTCGAAGCCGGGATCGACCGTCGCCATGCCGCGGAGGTGGATGGCGTGGGCGAACTCGTGGATCAGGATGCACTCCGCGGCGTAGGGATCCCCCTCGTACCCGAGGAGGTTCTCCTCGCCGCAGGAGCAGTTCGGATCGGTCTCGCTCCCGCCGGTGCCGCGGGCCCGGGCGTCCCACCAGTCGCGTCCGGAGATGCCGGGAAAGCCCTCGGGGCGCTCGTCGGCCAGGAAGGCGAACTCGGGGAGATCGGTGGTGAACTCGTCGTGGCCGATGATGCACAAGCGTGTGCCGGAGTCGATCAGGGCCCGCCGCACGTCGGGGCGTTCGGCGAGCATCGCGTCGACGATGGCGGCCGCCTCGAGCAGCGCGTAGTCGCTCACCCGGGCCGAGGCGACGATCGGGAAGCCTTTGGCGCTCGTGTACTTCGAGTGGAAGGGATCGACCCCGAGCGCCGCCGGCGGCGCGATCACCTCGCCGACGCCCTCCGGCTCGGCGGCGAAAGCCTTCCCCGCGAGCGCCGCCAGGGTGGCCAGCAGCGCCGTCAGGATCGCGGCGAGGGGGGACGCCGTCACCCGTGGCGGGACGCCCGAACCGGACCGGGGCCCGCTCATGTGGGGAGCCCGCAGGCGGCCGCCGAGACCACCGCCGCGATCCGCACCGCGTCGTGGCAGGCGTCTTCGCTCGCCCCTTCGTGGAGGAGGCTCTTCTCGTGGTTGCGGATGCACAGTTCGCAGCCGGCCAGGGCCGCGCAGGCCAGGCTCATGAGTTCGAAGTCGAGCTTGCCCGTGGCGGGCTGGGCCAGGCGGCTCATGCGCAGCCGCGGCGGCCGGGCACCGTAGCTCTCCTTGCCGATCATGTGGCGGAAGCGGTAGTAGACGGTGTTCATCGCCATCAGGCCGGAGGCGGCGACCGCGTCGGAGAAGACCGCCGGGGCCTCGTCGCCGAGGGCCGCGGCGGCGTCGCGCTCGAGGGCGTCGACGAGCGCCGGGCAACGCAGGAACCGGGCCGAGGCCAACGCCGTGCCGAGCGCCTGCCGCGGGGAGAGATTCTCCCCGGAGAGCACGCTCGAGAGATTCAGCCGGATGTCCTTGAGGTCGTCCGGAAGGGTGTCGCGGAGGGCGTCGAGGGCGGGGGTGGCGATCGTCATCGGGGCTCCGTCCGTCATGGCAGGGCGAGAGAGGCGCGCGTGATCACCGCGAATTGTAGCCGTTCGTTGATCGTTCGCCGGTGCGGATGGTAGGGTTTCCGCGTTTGCCCGCAGCCCGCTGTCTCTTATACACATCTCCGAGCCCACGAGACCAGAGA